>CAZMRY010000007.1:0-24049 GCA_964568815.1 uncultured Eubacteriales bacterium
TTTATCTGTTCATCTTCTGTTTTGAAAATTATAATATTGTTATCCATATGTATAACCTCTTTTTCTTAGTTTTTCACTGTTTTCATCAAACACTTTCCATCAATCTTGCTCCCGATAATATATGTAAATGTTATATAAATCGGCAAACTAATGTTTTAAATTATATGGACTTGACATAGGTTAAATGTAATGTAAGTCATACGAACAAAAAACTATATATAATTTATATATTGATATAATGCTCTAAAGAAAGCAATATAATCTTGCCCTTCTGACAGCCCTGAGACACTACCATCCCCTGCCTCTATTACCTTCCATGTTCCATCTTCAAGTTCTGCATAATCAATCGTGTAGAACAAGCTGCTTAAATTACTATACTTTTCAATTAGAGCCATTGGAGGAGTTGTCGCATAATGTGGTTGTCCAGAGTTACGACTAATTGTTGCAGGTCTATTATTTATATAGAATACTCGATATTCATTTACTCTATCGTCATATTTTTTTAAATCAAGAAATTCTTTGACACAAATTCCTCCAGTAAATAATTCGCCACGATACTTATAAAAAACTTCCATCCAATTATCAAAATCTTCTTTGGAAATTGATGATTTGAAGAATTTAGGAAAATCCGTTCCTTTCACAGATTTTACAAAATCTTTTATCATAAATCTATCCATTGTTGAAATAATTTCATTAAAGTTTGGTTCTGTACCTGAATTATATATAAGAGTTCTCGCAGTATCTTCTTTAAGGCTCGAGTATATATTAGGGAAAATATGAAAATTTTTATAAGTTTCGGGAGAAGTAATAAGTTTAATGTTGTGATTTAATAATTCATTGTAAAACTTTTCGTACTCACTCGGCTTCATCATCCAACCACGATAAGTTGTTGATGTTGTCTCATTAGGCTTATTTGAAATTTTCAAAATTCCTTCTCCGATAAATTTGTCATAATCAAAAAATATGACATCAAACATACCACTTCCAACAACAGCATTATATTCTTCTTGTAATTGCTCATCTACTTTTTTAAAATCAAAGTAACTGGCTGGAAATAATATAGTATTCATAAAATCCCTTCTTTTTAAAAAATTCACCAGCATTCGACACAATTCTTACTCGTGTCAAGTCGGGGACAAAAAAATCATTTCTTAAATTTATTTATCCATTCTAAAATCTCGTCATACTTCATACCACCCGAAGCAACAGATAAACCAAAATCAACAACATCTGAGTTTGTGCAGTTCATTTTTATTCCTTCTGCTTCTAAAAAGGTCAACATTACATATACTCCGATTCTTTTATTTCCGTCAACAAAAGCGTGATTTGATATAAGCGAAAAACCAAGACTTGCTGCCTTTTCCTCTTTGGTTTTATAAAGTTCTTCTCCCCAAAAGGTTGCGTATGCATTGTTAAGGGCACTTTCTAAAAGACCAACATCTCGCACACCAACACTTCCACCTGTTTCTTCCGCTAAAAGTTGATGGAGAAGCATGACCTTTTCTTTACTCAATTTAATCATTTCGCCAACTCCTCAAAAGCAGGTTTGAATTTTATCATAATTCTCTTTGCTGCCACATCAATTTTTTCATCATCCGTAATATCAAAGTACGAATTTGAATCCACATCAATTAACAAAAATTTTGGCTTATTGTTTTTAAATATAACAGCTTGGCCATTTTTTTCTGCCACTTTGGCAACCTTTGAAAAATTCTGATTTGCTTCTGTCATAGTTGTAATGGTTTCAGTATTTATATTCATAACTACCTCCTATTATTTATACAATAAATATATCCTACAATTTATATTATATACAAATTGTAGGATATTGTCAACCTATAATTCTCGACATAACTTGAGTTGTGCGGGACAGACGATTTAGATGCAAAGTAATTCTGTGAAGTTTTGAACTAAAGTTCACAGTGAAGTTGCAAAATGCAGTGAAGTTTTTTCTTTCAGAAAAAGTGAAGTTAAGTTTGCTACTTCGCCGTCAGGCGTAACTTCACTTGCGAAGTAAACTTCACTATCGAAGATAACTTCACTTGCCCTCAAAGGCAAACTTAGTTGCGGTCTTTAGACCGCATATGATATCATAAAGTCAGTAACAAAAAAGGAATTGTCTCAAAGTTTGTAGGGGGCATTCACGAATGCCCCTGCAATTTTGAATATTCATACATATAAATCATTATTGATATAGCTCATCTTCGCAAAGGGGTTTCATAGTCGCAAGGGATTCAACCCACATTGCTTTGATATTAAAATCCTTGTCAGAGTTTTCACAGGTAAATTCAATTTCCTCCGATGGGTCATAAGCAGAAAGGGATTCTGCTATTCCTTCCCTTATGACCATAACAAGCATTTTACCTGTTTTTACACTATCGTTATGGTTAATTTTAATTGTAATTTTATTTTCTTCGCTGTTTTCTACAGAAAAAGTTATGGTTTTCTGGAAAATATAAGGCAGTGTGTTAAAATGGTCTGTCTCGGTTTCTGTTCTTGAGTTATATTCTGCACGAAGTGCGGAAATTTCGTATGTTATTTCACTGTCATCCACAGTATCTGTGAAGGTGTGGGTTGTTTTATCCTCAAGAGGGTTCGCCTCTAAATAAATAATTTCTCCATCCTTTTCAACACAGGCATACTGAGCTGTATAATCAAGGTCAAAAGAAATTGTTGCATTATTTCCTTCACGCACTACAGTTATATTTGTTGGTGCATTGGGAATATATTCAAGAGGCTCGGTGTACTCTGCCTCTGCCATAGGGAAGTACCTTTTAAATTCTGTGGTTTCAAATTCATCGAACGGATAGTGGTCGCTGTAGCTTGGTTTAAGAAAATATTTATCTTTTTTTACCGACTGGTCGTCCCATGTTGCATCAACAAGATAATAATAAGAGCCTATTCTGACAATATTCCACGCATGATATCCGCCTGTTGAAGTTCCTGCAATAACTCTGCAGGAAATGCCAAGCTCTCTTAAAAGTCTGTAAAGTGCAGTTGCATAGCCCTGACAAACCGTTTCGCCCATAATAAGTGCCGAATATGAGGAATGGTAGATTAAATTAGTTCCTTCCTCTTCTTTCTCCTTATAATTCTTCACATACTCTGCATTATCCATCAAATAGTCATACACAGCTTTAATCTGTGTGTATTCATCTTTATCGTAAACATCAAGCTCATCAAGAATTTCTGCAACCTTTTTATCTTCCTCTGCAATCTGTTCAGGAGATGTAAACCAAACGATTTTATATGTAACACAAATAATAGGCTTTTCACGGAAAGAGCTTACAATAACATCATACTGTATGTTATATCTATACCATTGATAGTATAAATAATCAGACCTTGCTCCGTTCTTTTCAAACTCGGAGTAATTCCCGATTTCGTTAAAAATATTCTTCAGCTCTGACAGTACAGCCGCCATTGTCTGATTGGTTGAAGCTTTTATGATTGATTTGTCTGCAGAGTATGATAAGCTAACGGTAGCCTGTCTTTGCTCAGCCTGCTTTGTAAGATATTCCACAGCACCGTCGTAATCACCGCAATCTGTGTAGGTAACCCCGTCTATTGTGGTATTGTAAAGCTCACTGTAGTTTATATTCAAATACTCATAAAAAGGATTTATAACTGTTTCACTTCCGCTTATGGTTTCAGCAGATGCAGACAAAGAAATAAGCAACACAAAAATAAGCGAAATCAAAAACTTTTTCACGCAAAAACCTCCTTTACTTTTTCATTTTATCATATTATAAGGAAAATATCAACTGAAAATATCGCATAAATATGCAGGGCTATTGACAAAATATGCAAAATAGTGTATATTATCCATACAATTAAAAATTGGAGGAAAATAAAATGAAAAAAGTATTATCTTTAGTTTTAGTACTTGCTCTTGCAGTTTCTTTAGTTGCTTGCGGCGGTGCAAAAGACGACAATGTTTTAACAATGGCTACAAATGCAGAATTCCCACCATATGAATATATGGAAGGCGGTAAAGTTGTTGGTATCGATGCAGAAATCGGTGCTGCTATTGCTGAAAAGCTCGGCAAAGAACTCGTTATTGAAAATGTTGATTTTGATTCTTTAATCCCTGGCGTTCAGACAGGTAAATACGACTTTGTTATGGCTGGTATGACTGTTACTGACGAAAGAAAAGAACAGGTTAACTTCACACAGACATATGCAACAGGCGTTCAGGTTATCATCGTTAAAGAAGGTTCAGCTATTACATCAGCTGACGACCTTTTTAAAGATGGTGCTAACACCAAAATCGGTGTTCAGCTTGCTACAACAGGCGACCTTTACTGCACATGGGATATTGAAGACGAAGGTCTCGGAACTGTAGAAAGATACAACAAGGGTGCAGACGCTGTTATGGCTCTTAACTCAGGCAAGGTTGACTGCGTTGTTATCGACAACGAACCTGCTAAAGTATTCGTTGAAAACAATACTGGTTTAAAAATTCTTGATACAGAATATATCACAGAAGATTACGCTGCTGCAATCAATAAAGAAGATACACAGCTTTTAGCTGATATCGACAAAGCCCTCGGCGAACTTATCGCAGACGGTACAGTTGCAGAAATCATTGAAAAATATATCCCTGCAGAATAAATAGGGAATGTTAAAATACTCCAGAACGCAAAAAGGAAGTATACTATAATTATTTAGTGATGTGATTACACTAATTTTTATAATGCAATGAAGAAAAATCTCACATATTGAGATTTTTCTTCTGTTTAAAGCCTTTTTGCTATGGACAAACTTCACCTGACTCGGCGTATACACATACGCCTTCGGGTTCAGTTTGCCCATTCTGAAGAATTTTTCCTATCCCCTGATAGAAAGGATGTTTTTAGTGCCTGAATGGATTTTAAAACTACAAAGAGATTTCGTTGTTGCATTCATTGAAGACAACAGATGGAAATATCTTACCGAAGGTGTGTTAAACACTATTGTTCTCACCTTTTTCGCACTTATACTGGGTGTTGTTTTAGGCGTTATTATTGCGGCAATAAGAACAACATATGATAAGCAGTACAGCGAAATGAGAAACCCTGTTGGTAAATTTTTTCTTTGTATAGGAAATGCAATATGTAAAATCTACTTAACAGTTATAAGAGGAACACCTGCAATGGTGCAAATTCTTATTATATTCTTTATTATTATGGCAAGCTCAGACAATAAGATGCTTTGCGGTATCATTGCATTTGGTATTAACTCAGGTGCATATGTTGCCGAAATCATAAGAGGCGGTATTATGAGCATTGATGTGGGACAGACTGAGGCAGGCAGAAGTCTTGGTTTTAACTACGCAAGAACAATGTGGCATATTGTACTTCCTCAGACCTTTAAAAATATTCTCCCTGCCCTTGCAAACGAATTTATTGTTCTTTTAAAGGAAACAGCTATTGCAGGATATGTTGGAGTTACAGATTTAACAAGAGGTGCAAACATTATAAGAGGTATTACATACCAGAGCTTCTGGCCTCTTCTTGCTATTGCGGCAATCTATCTTGTTATGGTTATGTTCTTCACAAAGCTTGTTGATATACTTGAGAGGAGGCTGAGAAAGAGTGAGCGATAATATTGTTATAAGAACAGAAAAACTTTGTAAATATTACAAAGGGGATATCCACGCACTTCATAATGTTACAGCCGAAATCAAAAAAGGCGAGGTTGTTGTTATAATCGGGCCTTCAGGCTCAGGAAAATCAACATTCCTGCGTTCTTTAAACTTAATTGAAAGTGCAACAAGCGGAAAGGTGCTTTTTGAGGGTGTTGATATAACAGACAAAAAAGTGGACATAAACATTCACAGACAGAGAATGGGTATGGTTTTCCAGCAGTTTAACTTATTTCCGCATATGACAGTTTTAAAGAACCTTACACTTGCACCAATGAAGCTTAAGAAAATGCCTAAAAAAGAGGCAGAAGAAATGGCGTTAAACCTTCTTGAAAGAGTTGGTCTTAAGGACAGAGCAAATGCTTATCCTGCACAGCTTTCAGGCGGACAGAAGCAGAGAGTGGCAATAGTCCGTGCCCTTTGTATGAACCCTGAGGTTATGCTCTTTGACGAGCCAACATCAGCTCTTGACCCTGAAATGGTCGGGGAGGTTTTGGTTGTTATGAAAAACCTTGCAAAAGAGGGTATGACGATGGTTGTGGTTACTCACGAAATGGGCTTTGCAAAAGAGGTTGCAGACAGAGTTATATTTATGTATGACGGACAGATTGAAGAAGAAGGAACTCCTGATGAAATCTTCAATAACCCACAAAGTGAAAAAACAAAACAATTTCTGCAAAGCATATTATAAAAAAAGCCCTGAGGGGCTTTTTTTAATGCAAAATGCAAAATTCACAATGCAAAGTTTTTATATAATATTCGTTCTGGAGCATTTTAACACTTCTCATTTAGCATACTCTTTTATTTTTTCAAGCAGTGCCACCATTGCAAGAGTGTCCATACAGCAGTAGTTTAAGAGCTTTTGTATCATTTCAAGTCTTTCTGCCTTTGGCATATTTTTAAGATTTAAATATTTTTCAACTGCCATTGCTCCGTTTTTAACATCCAGGTTGTCATAGCCAAGCCTTTTACTGTGTGGGTAAAGTGCAGGAAGCACTTTTTTAATGGAGCTTCTTCCCTGCATCAATGGGTGATAGAGATATTTTTTTCTGAAAGGTTCTTCTAAATCCACAAGATTTTTCTTTATAGCCTCAAGCTCTTTTGCAAAAGAGGGCTGTTTTGAAATAAGGTGGTTTATGCAGGTTTTTTCGTATGGGGAATACATAAGCACAGTATGGTTGTCCTTAATGCAGTCACATAGTGCTCTTGAAAGGTCTTTTTCGGGATAGCTTATGCCGTCACCGATAAATTCGTAGTGCTTTGGCTTTTCCCCCTCTTTTTCTATTACATGGTAGGAAAACTGAGTTATAATCAGATCTCCTACCTTGTTTTTGTCGAATTCAGGAATAAGCGGTGCAACTGTCTCAAAATCAAGAAAGCCTATAGGGTATTTAAGCTTGCCTAGAAACTCTCTCAGCTTTGCCTTGTTTACCATTGGCTTGTTACTTAGTGTGCAGTTTATCTGCTTCATATAAGCCTTGTCGGTTTCTTTATTTTTTTCTGCGAAATCCTTGAATGAGACTATGCCCCTGTTGTATAAGTTAAGCTTTGTTGCAAAATCCATACCTGATATTTCAAAGATATTGGGCTTTGGCAAATCCTTAAAGCAATATTCAAAAAATCCGCAATGCTGACAGTATTTTTTAACCTCGCTGTAAGGCTCACAGGGCAGACTCTGAGTTAAATCAATTTCCTCTGCACGCCTGTACATATTTTTGGAATTGTCTAAGTTATTTACATTAGTTATTTTAAACAGCTTTTTGATGTTAAGTCTTTTTCCGCGAACATAGTCGCGGTCTATGAGTATCAGGAACATATTTTTAATCTTTATGCCCTTTGACTGAAGCACCATTTTCTGAAAAGAAAGCTCTTTTGCAAAATAATATACATTAACTCCGCTTTTTACAAGGTAAATATCCGCCTTTGAATTTTTCATTACAAGAATATCCACATTGCAGGAGGCAACATCATTTTCAAAATATCCGTCAAAAATAACGCAGTTGTTTTTAAGTGCCTTTGCAGTTTCATATGCAGCATCAAAGCTGTCTATCTGCACACCTTTGAAAAGCTTTTTGGCAAGCTCCTTTGCCTCTTTTGAGGTGTTTTCCATAAAGATATGGGCTTCGTCCTGCTCATAGCTTTCAGGTGAGTTTTTAACAAGCCAGTTATGACGCTCACACTCACTGCACTTCATATAATTACTGTTGTGTACCATATTATTTTTTCTTTCTCTTTTTTCTGCTCTTATTACTTGCAACTATTAAAAGTGCGTATAAAAATATGATTATTCCAAGTAACACAAAAAATACAATTTTTATTGTTTTCCATATAATCTGCCACACAGAAAGTCTTGTCACAGAGGTTGCCTCAAGGCTTCCGAGAACTGTTCCGTCAGGAGTTTTAATCTGGAAATTTCCCTCAGAAAAGGCAGTAATAAGCTCCTCTTTTTTAACTTCGTTGTTTAATAGGAACTCAGCCTTTCCGACAGGGGTGTATGTTGTAAGACCGTCAACATAGATTTCAACTTCTTCTGCAGTTATTTCACTGTATGAAAAATCGTTGTAGCCGTGAAGAAGGATTGTTTCGGTGTCTTTATAAACAGAATTGAAGGTAGGGCTTTTAAGCACAACGCAGATAAGCTCCTTACCGTCTTTTTCCGCATATGTAACAAGAGTGTATGAAGCATCTGCTGTAAACCCGTTTTTACCGCCCTTAACACCAAGGTGGCTGTATTTGGACTGATGCATCATTCTGTGCTGAGCAACAAAGTTTCTTTCTTCATGGTTTTTGTTGGTTGCAGGTATGGTGTAGTCCATACTGCAGAAAACCTTTTTGAAAGCTTCGCTTTTTAAAGCCTCTTTGGTTATCATTGCAAAGTCGTATGCAGTTGTGTAGTGATTTACATCTGTAAGGCCGTTTGTATTTTTAAAGCTTGTGTTTCTTGCACCAAAGGTTTTAGCTGTTGAGTTCATAAGCTCAACGAATTTTTCTGTGCTGCCTGATACTGCCTCTGCAACTAAGTTGCAGGCATCGTTTGCAGACATAAGCATTGCCGCATAAAGAGCATCCCTTAAGGTTATTTTTTCACCATAGTCAAGAGCAATGTTTGAAGTATCTCGCGGCACTGCATCAATACCCTCGTCTGATACAGAAAAATACTTGTCAAGTAAGCTTTCGTCTTTTGTTCCAAGGTATATGGTCATAATTTTTGTAATGCTTGCAGGATATAAAATTTCATCCTGATTTTTTGAGTACAAAACCTGACCTGTTTTTGCATCAATAAGTATTGCCGCACGGCTTTCTATTTCAGGAGCCGCACACACAGGTACAGCACATAAAAGAATAAGTGCAAGCAAAACCGATAAAATCTTTCTCATATTATTCCTTTATTTCAATTATTTTCTTTGGACATTTTTCTGCACAAATACCGCACCTTGTGCATTTTGTAACATCTATCTTTGCGATATTTTCTGAA
Organism: uncultured Eubacteriales bacterium; assembly: GCA_964568815.1. GTDB lineage: Bacteria > Bacillota > Clostridia > RGIG6154 > RGIG6154 > RGIG8700. Next base: position 9,102 of record CAZMRY010000007.1, read on the forward strand.
ACTTTAATTGCCTCTGAAGGACAGTTCTTTTCACAGATTTTACATCCGATACACCCAACACTGCAGGCATCCTTAACCATAGCACCGGTGTCCTTTGAAGAACATTTAACAAAATATTTAGTGTCTTTTGGAAGAAGCTCAATAACATTTTTAGGACATGCACCGACACACTGTCCGCAACCTATACATTTTGAAAGGTCAACACGGGCAAGTGCGTCTTTAATAGAAAGAGCACCGAAAACGCATTTTTTAACGCAGTCGCCGTAACCAAGGCAGGCATAAGCACAAGCCTTGTCACCAAGGTTCATATTTGTAATATCTTTACAGCTTTTTGTACCGTCAAAAAGGTATTTGTAGTTAACCTTGTCAATACTTCCGCTGCATTTTATAAACGCCGCCATAGGAACTGTCTTTTCAGCCTTAACTCCCATAATTTCAGCGATTTTTTCAACATTTGTGCAACCTGGGCAGGCATTTACAGGAGCCTCACCCTTAAAAATTGCTTCGGCAAGTGCATCGCAGCCCGAAAAACCGCAGCCGCCGCAGTTTGCACCGGGCAGACATTCTGATATAAGGTCAATTCTTTCGTCCTTTGTAACTTCAAAAATCTTTGATGCTATACCAAGCACAAGTCCCATTACAAGAGCAATACCGCCGAATACTGTAACTGTTATTATCATAATTAAATCCTTTCTCTCATAGAAGTTAGGAGTTAGAAGTTTTTTAACTTCTCACTCCTCACTCCTCACTTCTAATTACCTATAATGAAAAAATTAAGTCAGGAGTTAGAAGTCAGGAGTTGAAACTACCTTAAAAGCTCATTCCAACGAATGCCATAGAAATAAGTGCCGCTGAGATTAAAACAATCGGAAATCCCTGTAAGAATTTAGGAATTGGGGATGTTTCAAGTCTTTCTCTTACACCTGCAAGAAGCACGATTGCAAGAGTAAAGCCAAGTGCCGCACTGAAATTGAACATTACAGCCTCAATAAGTGTTTCGTATTTATATGTGTCTGTTACAAGAAGAACAGCACCGAGAACTGCACAGTTTGTTGTTATAAGAGGAAGATAAATTCCAAGAGCTGTGTATAAAGAAGGCAAAAGCTTCTGAAGAGCCATTTCAACAAACTGAACAAGAGCCGCAATTATGAATATGAAAATAATTGTTTTCATATATTCAAGCTCAAACGGAACTAAAAGGTATCTGTAAACAAGGTATGTTACAGTACCTGCAAGTGTCATAACAAATGTAACTGCCATACCCATACCCACAGCTGTTGATGTTTTCTTTGAAACACCAAGAAAAGGGCAGGTACCCATAAATCTGGAGAAAATAAAGTTATTGGTAAGAAGACCGCTAAGAAGAATTGAAAGCAAGCCTGCTAAAACGCCGTTACCCATTGTTGTTTCCTCCTTTTATAAGATTGATTACACCAAGAATAATACCAAGTGTTAAGAAACCGCCTGCAGGAAGTATAAATAAAAGTGCAGGCTCGTATGATGCAGGCATAACTCTAAAACCAAGCCATGTTCCTGCGCCGATTATTTCTCTTACTGTAGAAATAATGGTAAGTGCGATTGTAAAGCCGATACCCATTCCAGCACCGTCTAAAAGTGACTGGAACACATTATTTTTTGATGCAAAGGCTTCTGCTCTTGCAAGAATTATACAGTTAACAACGATTAAAGGAATGAATACGCCAAGTGCATCCGATAAATCAGGCAGATAAGCTTTAAGGAGCATTTCAACTATTGTAACAAAGGTTGCGATAATAACTATGTATGCCGCAATTCTTACCTTTGACGGTATTAATTTTCTCAGAAGAGAAATAACAACATTTGAGCAGATTAAAACTACTGTTGCCGAAAGTCCCATACCAATTGCATTTGAAACAGAGGTTGTTGTTGCAAGAGAAGGACACATACCAAGAAGAAGAACAAAAACAGGATTTTCTTTAAAAAGTCCTTTTATAAAGTTTTTCATTTAAGTTCAGCCTCCTTTGCAAGTACAATGGCATCGTTAACAGCAGCTGTTACTGCCTTTGATGTAATTGTTGCACCTGAAATGGCAACAATATCGTTTTCTTTTGGTGAATTTTTAGCAACGCCAATATTTCCACTTTTGCCGATGTACTGATTTTTAAATTCGTCCTTGTTGGCATTTGCACCAAGACCGGCAGTTTCTGAATGGCTTAAAATGACAACGCCTGTAACCTTGTAATCTTTATCAACACCTGTTAAAAGAGTAAGGTCTCCGCCATAGCCTGCAACTGTGTTTTGTACGCAAAATCCAACTTTTTCTCCGTCCTTTAAAGCATTGTAAACAACATAGGTTTCAGTTTCTTCAAGAACAGGAAATTCTTCTGCTTCCATTACTGTTGTCAAAGACTCGTTTAGTTTTTTTACTGCATTTTCTTCTATCAAGGGTGCAGTAAGTCCGTTAACATAAGACATAGAGACAGAAACAACTACCGCTATTATAACTAAGGTGAGGGTCATATTTAAAATACTGTTTTTCATTATTCTTTGCCCCCTTTAGCTCCGTATTTGATTGGTCTTGTATATTTGTTTATAAGAGGTGTAACAACATTCATAATAAGAATTGAGTAGCTTACACCCTCAGGGAGTTTTCCGTACACTCTGATTACAAAGGTTAAAACACCAAGAAGAATTGCATAAACAATCTGACCTTTCCAGGACATAGGACTTGTTACATAGTCAGTTGCCATAAATACAGCACCAAGTAAAAGTCCGCCTGAAAGAATAAAGTAAACAGGGTCAAGTCCTGTTATCCAGGCAAGAACAAAAACAACGCCAACATAAATAACAGGAATTATAGGTGAAATAACCTTTCTTATTAAAAGATAAGCAAAGCCGATTAAAATTGCAAGAGCAGAAACCTCACCGATACAGCCTGCAACATTTCCGAAAAACAGGTCTGAATATGTGGCAAAAACTTCTCCGCCCTCTTTTAAGATACCAAGAGGTGTTGCAGTTGAAACCGCATCAACAACAGGCTTTAATGTGAATGCTGGTGCAGTCCACTTTGTCATTGCAACAGGCCAGCAGGCAAGAAGAAAGGCTCTTGCTGCTAAAGCAGGGTTAACAAAGTTGTGACCAAGACCGCCGAAAAACATTTTAACAATTATAATTGCAAATGCAGATGCCGCAATATCATAACCGTATGGCAATGATGCAGGAATGTTGAATGCAATTAAAATACCTGTGATAACTGCTGAAAAATCACCTGTTGTGTTTGGAAGCTTAAAAAGCTTTTCCCATATATATTCAAAGAACATACAGGATGCAACACAGGTTAAAGTATGTATAAGAGCAGGAAGACCGAAAAAGTAAATTCCTGCAATAAGTGCCGGCATAAGTGCAATAACAACATCAAGCATAAGAGCCTTTGTTGTTCTGCTGCTTCTTATGTGCGGCGCATAAGACATTACTAATTTATCCATGATTTTTTTCCTTTCCTTTTGAAAGTTAGAAGTTAGAAGTGAGGAGTTAGGAGTTAATATTTCTCTTAACCAAATAATGTGGAAATTTTTCGTAGTTTGTGCATTTCCTCTGCGTGGTGTACTTTGTGTACACGAGCAGGGAGAAAGGTGCAAAGTACGGAAAATTAACCATTATTTTAAAAGTGTTTTACCTTTTTTGATGTGCTGTACAATAAATCTCTTCTGCGGACAGATAAATGTACAGGAACCGCATTCCATACAGTCTAAAATATTGTATTCCTTGATTTTTTCAATATCTTCTGAAATGGCAAAGGTTGTTAATGCATTAGGCATAAGACGCATAGGACAAACACCAACACATTTACCGCATCTGATACAGTCCCCTTCCTTGTCGCCAAAGGTTTCAGCCTTTGAAAGAGCAAGTATTCCCGATGTGCCCTTTATCATAGGAACGTCAGTTCTTGTCTGAGCCATACCCATCATAGGTCCGCCCATAATAATCTTTTCAGGCTGTTCCTTAAGACCGCCTGCAGCTGCAAAAAGCTCGTCAAAGGTCATACCAACTCTTGCAATAAGGTTTGAAGGAGTTTTAACAGCATCACCTGAAATTGTAACATTTCTCTTTATTAAAGGCATATTTCTTACAACTGCATCAGCAACCGCAGAACATGTATCAACATTGGAAACCACTACGCCGACTGCAGATGGAAGACCGCCTGAGGGCACCTGTCTTTTACATACTGCATTTATAAGCTGTTTCTCACTGCCCTGAGGATACTTTGTTTTAAGAACAGCGACCTCGAAATCTTCGTAATCTTTAAGAAGAATTTTCATAAGGTCAATGGCATCAGGCTTATTGTTTTCGATTGCCATTATTATTTTCTTTGCGTTAACAGCCTTTTTAATCATAAGTGCACCGCAGATAATAAGCTTTGGATGTTCAAGCATAGCTCTGTGGTCTGAAGTTAAGTAAGGCTCACACTCAGCACCGTTTAAAACAATAGTATCTATTTCTGTTCCCGGCGGCGGTGAAAGCTTAACATGGAGCGGGAATGATGCACCGCCCATACCTGTTATGCCTGCCTCTTTAACCTTTGCAACGATTTCCTCAGGCTTAAGAGCATCAACATACGCCTTAACCTTATCGGGGAAAAGGTCCAAGGTGAAAGGAGTAATGCCTTCAGCAAGTGCGTCCTTTCTGTCGTTTTCAATAATAATGCTCATACAACGTCCGCCTGTAGGGTGTGGATAAGGCTTGATTGCCTTAACAATGCCCGAAACAGATGAATGAACAGGAGCGGAAACAAATGAAGTGCTTTCGCCTATCTTCTGACCCATATAAACATAGTCGCCCACCTTAACCAATGGCTCGCAGGGAGCACCGATGTGCTGTCTTAATGGAATTATAACTTCATCTCCCGGAGAAATAGGGAGAGAAGGAATTCTCCTTGTAAGTTCCTTTTTTTCAGGCGGATGTATTCCGCCTCTGAAAGTTTTTAACATAAATTTTAAAACCTCCTCGGTCTAATATATCACATAGCTAATAAAATTATAGCATAAAAAGGAAAAATACACAAGACCTTGACGATAAAAAATAAAGGAATTTACAGAAGTGTAAATTCCTAAAAAACAATTTGAAACATCGAACAAGCAATGTGTTGCTTATAAACACGCAGATGTTTAAAAATAACATATCAAACGCCGCTGTATGCAGAGAAACCTCCGTCTACAGGGATAACAATTCCGTTAACAAAGCTTGATGCCTCGTCGCAGAGGAGATATAAAAGAGTTCCAAGTAACTCTTCTGTTTCGCCAAATCTGTCCATTGGTGTCTGTGACAGAATTTTCTGTGAACGAGGTGTGTATGAACCGTCCTCATTCATTAAAAGACCTCTGTTCTGGTTTGTTAAGAAAAATCCCGGCGCAATAGCGTTAACTCTTATTCCTGTTTTTGAAAAATGTACTGCAAGCCACTGTGTGAAGTTTGAAATGGCTGCCTTTGCTCCTGAATATGCAGGAATTCTTGTTAAAGGTGTAAAAGCATTCATTGAAGAAATGTTTATAATGTTTGCTTTTTCTTTTTCAATTAAATCCATCGCAAAAACCTGAGTCGGAAGAAGTGTTCCAAGGAAGTTAAGGTTAAATACAAAGCCAACTCCCTCAGGGTCTAAATCAAAGAAGGTCTTAACATCTTCTTTAAGAAGGTCTTCTTTTTCAAAGTAGTCTTTTGTTGTTGTGCCTTTTGGATTGTTTCCTCCAGCACCGTTTATTAAAATATCAACTGTGCCGAATTTTTCGTTAACAATTTTTTTAGCGTTCTCAAGGCTTTCTTTGTCGAGAACATTTGTCTTTATGCCTATTGCAGTACCGCCATCTGCAATAATATCAGACGCAACCTTATTTGCAGCAGCTTCGTTAAGGTCAAGTACTGCAACCTTTGCACCGCTTAAGGCAATAGCTTTTGCAAATGAAGAACAAAGTATTCCTCCGCCTCCTGTTACAACCGCAACCTTATCTTTAAGATTTATATTTAATGGTAATTTCATAACTCCTAACTCCTAACTTCTAACTTCTAACTATTTTTCTCTAAAGCCTCCCACAAACCGTTAATGTATGTCGCTCCCAGTGCTCTGTCAAAAAGTCCGTATCCCGGTCTGCCTGTTTCGCCCCATATCATTCTTCCATGGTCAGGTCTTATGTAGCCTGTAAATCCGTTGTCGTGGTATGCCTTTAAGATTTCATAAATGTCAAGACTTCCGCATTCTGAAAGATGTGCAGACTCTTCAAAACTTCTTTCGCCTGTTATTTTAATATTTCTTATGTGTGCAAAGTGAATTCTGTCTGCAAAGGTTCTTACTAAATCAGGAATATCGTTTGTAATACCAAGTGAACCGCTGCAAAGAGTAAGTCCGTTATATGGGCTGTCATAAAGCTTTAAAAATCTTTCGATGTTTTCCTTGTTTGTTATAATTCTCGGCAAACCGAAAATTCCCCATGGCGGGTCATCAGGGTGAATTGCCATTTTAACCTTAACCTCTTCGCAAACCTTAATAACCTTGTCAAGGAAGTATCTTAGGTTGTTCCATAAATCTTCTTCTGTTATTTTGCTGTATGCCTCAAGAAGTGCTTTAAGAGAGTCTTTTGTGTAGCTTGAATCCCAGCCGGGAAGTGAAAGCTCGCCTGTGAGAGGGTCCATTTTTTCAACAGTTGCCTCGTCAAATATAAGAGCATTTGAACCGTCAGGCAATTCATATGCTAAATCTGAACGGGTCCAGTCAAAAACAGGCATAAAGTTGTAGCAAACACAGTCAACACCTGCTTTTGCAAGGTTTCTTATGGTTGTGCAGTAGTTTTCAATATATCTGTCTCTGTCGCCTGTGCCCATTTTAATGTCTTCGTGAACAGGAACGCTTTCAATAACAGAAAGTTCAAGTCCTGCATCTTCAATTTCTTTTTTTAGTTCCATTATTCTTTCAAAGCTCCAAGCCTCGCCAACAGGAACATCATAAATTGCAGACACAATTCCTTTCATACCTGGAATTTGTCTTATTTTTTCCAAGGTAACGGGGTCGTCTTTACCGTACCATCTGAATGTCATTTTCATTGTGCTTTTCCTCCAATTTGTGAGTCCTCACTAATTTTCCCCAACTTGCACTGATTGCTCCGCTTATGTACACAAAGTACACGACGCTACGCATCAGCACAATTTGAGAAAAATTTTCTCGGACAATAAGATTTAATTATCAAAGTATTTTGGAACTAAATAATCATAGCTCATTTTAAGGCTGTCAAAAGGACTGCCCTCACAGGTATCCTGTTCAACTACTGCGTAAGGCACATTTGCATCTTTGCAGGCAGCTATAACCTCTTCCCAGTTAATGTTGCCGCATCCTACCTCGCAAAGCTGAATTTCAGGCTTTCCGTTTGCAACTTTAATATCCTTTAAGTGAACACATGCAATTCTGTTTTTAAGCTTTTTGATGTATTCTGCAGGGTTAACACCTGAGAAAGACAGCCAGTATACATCTAAAATGAATTTGAATTTTTCAGGGTTTGTGTTTTCAACCATATAATCAAACCAGTATTTGCCGTTATGCTTTGCAAACTCAAGATGATGGTTGTGACAGCAGAAAACAAGTCCCTCTTCATAAAGTCTGTCAGCGACCTTGTTAAAGTCTGCTAAAAATTTGTCCATTCCCTCTTTTGTTATACCGTCAGACCATACATTTTCCATATGAACAGAGCCGATACCTGCATACTTAATGCCGATTGTTTTATGAAAAGCTATTTCCTTTTCAATGTTTTCAAGAAGGTTTTGAGGCGGTCTGTGTGTGCAAATGGCAAAAAGACCGTATTTTTCCAAAGTTTCTTTTATAAATTCAGGCTCAAAGTCGCCGATACCTGAAAGCTGAACAAAGGTATAACCAATTTCTTTAATCTTTTTGCAGGTTTCGTCAAAAGCCTCTTTTGTCTGACAAAATTCTCTCACAGTATAATACTGCGCACCTACTTTATTATACATAATCTCTTCTCCTATAAAATAATCAAAATTTAATTGAAAATTGAAAATGGAAAGTTGAAAATTGAGGTACAAACGCTCTGCGTTTGATTAAATAAAATCGCTCTGCGATTTTTGACATTCATTTTACATTTTCCATTAAAATGTATTTGCAAGGTCGCTCTTTTGTTCCTTAACCTTTTTCTGGTCTGCCTTTGAGCTTGCTCTTTTTTCTTCAAGGAGCTGATAGAATTCCTCGTGAGGGAAGTTCTTAACATCAATTTCCTTGCCTGTCCAGCTGCTTAAGTGGATTGCATTTGAAATTGTAAGACCTTTAATGCCCTCAACACCGGGTGCAAGAAGAGGTGTGCCCTTTTCAACTGCTGAAACAAAGTCTTTGAAAATGCCGATGTGCTGTTCGCTTGTCTGCCATGTTTCGCAAAGCTCGCCTTTCCAGCAATGAGGGAAACCGAAAGGAACGGTGTTTGTTTTGTTGAATTCTCTTTCTGAAACTTCATTTCTGTAGAATGTAAGCTTGTCATCTTCAAATACAACCTTACCCATATCGCAGGCAATTTCAAGTCTGTTTGTTCCCGGAGCTTCGCCTGTTGATGCAATGTATGTACCTGTTACACCGTTATCATATTCAAAGAAAGCTGTTAAATCGTCTTCTACTTCAATATCATAGTATTTACCGTATGAAACCTTAGCAAAAATTCTGTCGGGCATACCGAACATCCACTGCCATAAGTCAAGCTGATGTGGATTTTGATTTATTAACGCACCGCCGCCCTCATACTTCCAGTTTGAACGCCATGATGATGAATCGTGATACGCCTGAGGTCTGTACCAGTTTGTGATTATCCAGCTTATTCTCTTGATTTTACCAAGGTCGCCTCTGTCAATAAGCTCCTTGATTTTTCTGAAAGAAACATTTGTTCTCTGATTATACATCATAGAGAAAACTCTGCCGCTCTTTTCAGCCGCCTGGTTCATCTCAAGAACCTGTTTTGTGTAAACGCCTGCAGGCTTTTCGCAGATAACATCAAGACCTGCATCAAAGGCTTTGATAACAAGCTGTGGGTGGTCATAATGAGGAACTGCAACAACCACCGCATTAATTAATCCTGATTTATACATTTCTTCAGCGTCTGTGAAGAAAGGAATGTCTTTGTAATTATTTTCTGCAAACTGCTTTCTTTCTTCAGAAATATCACAGATTGCACCCACAATCATACCGGGAACTTTGCCCTCAACAATGTTTTTAAGATGTGAAGCACCCATATTACCAATACCAACAATACCGATTTTAACCATATCTTTATCATCCTTTCAAATTAATTGTGAATTGTGAATTGTGAATTAAAATATTATGCCAATAATATTTTTAAGCTGTTATAAGCCAAGGTAAATGTACTTTCTCCGCCTTTTTCAAGCTTAAGCATTTTATCGTCAAGCTCTAAGTCTGCAAGACCTTCAAAAGTACCAAGGTGTGGCTCAAGGCTTAAGAAACCGTCATATCCGTCTTTCTTAAGCTCATCAATGATGTGTTTTATGTTGCCCATGCCTGCACCTGCAGGAACAATAGTACCGTCTTCTCTTGAGTCTTTAATGTGCATATATGCAATATGCTTTTTAAGAAGCTCAAATGCTTTGATTGTATCTTCACCGCACTGAACAAAGTTTGCAGGGTCAAATACAGCCTTGAAATTGTCTGAATTTACTGCCTCTAAAATTTCAAAGCATCTTTCTGCAGTGTCGCCATAGATGTCCTTTTCATTTTCGTGAAGAAGAACAACATTTTCCTTCTCTGCATATTCTGCCATTCTCTTTAAGGCAGAAATAACTGCATCCTTTGAGCCGTATGCATTATAAAAACTGAACATTCTTATAAAACCGCAATCAAGAATTTTTGCAATTTCAACAATGTGCTTAAAAAGCTCAAAGTCTTTGCCTGCATCTGAAATTGCAACCTTGCCGATTGGTGAGCCGATTGAAGATGCCTTTATATTCTTTTTATCCATTTTCTCTTTAAGTGCCTTTGCTTCGTCCAAGGTTAAAAGAGAAATGTTTTTTCCGTCTATGCCTCTTGGCTCAAAGTAGTTGATGCCGAGCTTGTTTAATACTGAAAACTGAATATCAATATTTTTGTCTATTTCATCTGAAAAACCTGAAATACGCATAAATATCCCTCCCTGATTGTATTGTAATATAAATATAGTTAAAGTTCTACAATAATTTTGACAAAAACATTGCCAATGTTGACATTTTGTTGTATAATTTAGCCGAGGTGAGAAAATGGCATCAATTTATAAATGTCATGGCAAGGGCTTTGTGGTAACAAAAAGCAAAACAAAACATCCTAAAATGGAGGAATTTGTTTTTCATAATCACACAGGCTACGAAATTCTTTTTGTTTTAAATGGAAAGGTACTTCAGCTCGTTGAGGGTAATACTTATAATGTGTCAAAAAATGATATGATTATAGTAAGAAATGATGAATTCCATCAGCTTTTTCCGAAAGATGAGGAATACGAAAGAATTGTAATCGGCATAGATAAAACATTTTTTGCCGATAACGGAATAGAAAAATGTATTTCCGTTTTTGAGGACAGAAAAAGAGGTGAAGGCAATTTAATTACTGCAAAAAATAATATTTCTCTTGGAATTGAAGATTGCATTTCAAGACTTGATGAACTTGTTATTGAAAACGCACCTGAAACTGTAATAAGAGGAGCTTTCACCGAGTTTTTATACCGCCTTTCAAAGGTGAATAAAGGCTCATCTCCCCAGAAAAGAACAGATAAACTCATAAAAGAGGTTATAGACTATATTTCAAGTAATTTCAACACCATTGAAACCATAGACGAAATCGCAGAGTATTTTTATATCTCAAAGGCATACCTTTGCAGAAAATTCAAAAAAGAAACAGGCTTTACAATAAACAAATACATAACAAACAAAAGAATGCTTTTTGTTAAGGAAAGATATATGAGCGGTGAAAGCCTAACTAAGCTTGCAACCGACGCAGGCTTTTCAAGCTACGCAGGCTTTTACAAAGCATATACCAAAGAAACAGGCAAAAGCCCACGCACTATGCTGGAATAAAAAACAGTCCGAGTGGACTGCTTTTTTAATGGAAAATGTAAAGTTGAAAATTGAAAATTAAAGTCCAAACGCTTTGCGTTTGATTTAAATAAAATCGCTCTGCGATTTTGACCTTCATTTTACATTTTACATTTTACATTTTACATTTTACATTTTGCATTTTTAAGTATTCTTTTAAAAGGTTAAGTGCTTTTGCTCTGTGGCTTATGGTGTTTTTCTGCTCTAAAGAAACCTGACCTAAGGTTTTGCCGAAATCCTCGTAGTAGAAAATAGGGTCGTAGCCAAAGCCTTCTGTACCTTCTCTTTTGTGGGTTAATGTGCCGTAGCACTCTCCTCTGAAGGTTTCTGTTTTACCGTCAGGATAAACAAGGGCAACAACAGAAACATATCTTGCCCTTCTGTCTGTTTTTCCTTCCATTTCCTCCAGAACCTTGGCACACATTTCTTCATCTGTAGGATTTTCTCCTGCATATCTTGCAGAATAAATACCCGGTCTCATATCAAGGGCATAAATTTCAATGCCTGAATCGTCTGAAACCGTAATCATGCCTGAAAGCCTGCTGATTTCAGAGGCTTTTTTTATTGCGTTTTCCTCAAAGGTTGTTCCGTCCTCTTCAACCTCGCATACAATACCTTTATCCTTTAATGAGTAAACGGTTATTCCCATTTCACCCATCATTTCTTTCATTTCTCTGATTTTTCCCTGATTATTTGTTGCAAGTAAAATTTCCATAAAAACCTCCTTGATAGTTAGAAGTTAGAAGTTAGGAGTTAGGAGTTATACCGTTTCGGGTAGTTTTTGTTATGCTGGTAAGGATGCTTTGAATTTCTTTACACTCACTGTAGACAGAAATATATTCTTTTTCGTTGATGTATTGAGTTTCTTTTAATATGTCAAGCCAATACAAGGTTTCCGCACGTTCCTTAAATGAGATATACATTTTTGCAAGAAAATCTTTTTTACTGATTGCACAAAGAGCCTCTGCAATATTAGCACCGATACTTGTTCCGCATCTTAACAACTGTTTTGACATAACAAATTCTTTCTTGTTATTATACAAGTACTTATAGAGGTTTACTATGCGAACTGAAAACTTCTTGCTCTTTTCAAAAACGATACTGTCAGACATAACTTCTCACTCCTAACTTCTCACTTCTCACTTTTCTTCGCTGCAGTTAAAGTATTTCTCATAAGCATCGCAATTGTCATAGGTCCAACGCCGCCGGGAACAGGAGTGATTGCTGACGCAACATTTACAACTTCGTCAAAGTCAACATCTCCGCAGAGCTTTCCGTTTTCATCTCTGTCCATACCAACATCAATTACAACTGCACCCTCTTTTACCATATCAGCTTTAACAAACTTCGGAATACCAACTGCCGCAACTAAAATGTCGGCTCTCTTTGTAACCTCTTTTAAATCTTTTGTTCTTGAATGGCAGATTGTAACTGTTCCGTTCTGGTGAAGAAGAAGCATAGCCTGTGGTTTACCTACAATATTGCTTCTTCCTATAACAACACATTCTTTACCTGAAATTTCAATACCTGTTTCCTTGATAAGCTCCATAACGCCTGCAGGTGTGCAAGGGAGAAAGTCAAAGTCGCCAATCATAATTTTACCAACATTCACAGGGTGGAATGCGTCTACATCCTTTTCAGGAATAATTGAGTTTATAACCTTCTTTTCGTCAATATGTTTTGGGAGCGGAAGCTGAACAAGTATGCCTGAAATATCAGCTCGATTATTTAATGTGTCAATAAGCTCCAAAAGTTCTTTTTCCTCTGTCTGTGCAGGGAGTGCGTATTCTTCTGAATAGATTTCGCAAGCCTCACAGGCTTTTTTCTTGTTGTTTACATAAACTCTTGATGCAGGGTCATCACCTGCAATAATAACTGCAAGACCTACTTTAACGCCTTTTTCCTTTAGGGCGACTACTTCCTGTCTTACCTCTTCCTTTATTCTTGCCGATACTTTCTTTCCGTCTATTATCATTGCCATATTTTTTATCTCCTTTTATTATTCTTGGTCTTATAAGACACTTTTTATCAAAACCGATTAAATCTTCTCTGCCTGCTTTAATCAGGGCTTTTTTAACCAGCTCGTAGTTTTCAGGGCGTTTATACTGAAGCATTGCCCTTTGCATTCTTTTTTCTTCGTATGAACGGGGAACATAAACCTCTTTCATTGTTCTTGGGTCAAGACCTGTGTAGAACATAGTTGTAGACATAGTTCCGGGGGTGGGATAAAAATCCTGTACCTGCTCAGGGGTGTAGCCTATATCTCTTAAATATTCTGCAAGCTCTATTGCATCTTTTATTGTACTTCCCGGATGGCTTGACATTAAATAAGGAACAATATACTGTTCTTTTCCAAGCTCCTTGTTTATTTCAAAATACTTTTTGCAGAATTTATCATAAACCTTTCTTGAGGGCTTACCCATATAATAAAGAACATTATCTGAAACATGCTCAGGGGCAACCTTGAGCTGACCGCTTACATGGTTTTTAATAAGCTGTTTCATAAATGAAGTGTCTTTATCATAAATAAGATAATCGTATCTTATGCCTGAACGGACAAAAACCTTTTTAACCTTAGGAATTTTAGCAAGCTTGTTTAAAAGCTCTGCATATTCCTTATGGTCTATTTCAAGGCTTGGACAAGCTGTTGGAAACAGACATCTTTTTCTTGCACAAGTTCCCTTTTCTTCCGCTTTTTTGCATGAGGCTTTTCTGAAATTGGCAGTAGGACCGCCAACATCGTGAATATAGCCCTTGAAATCAGGGTCCCATACCATTTTTTCAGCCTCTTTTATTATAGACTGCTGACTTCTTGATGTAACAACTGCACCCTGATGAAAGGTTAAAGCACAGAAATTACAGTTACCAAAGCACCCTCTTGAAGATGTTAAGCTGAACTTAACCTCTTTTATGGCAGGAATACCGCCGTCTTTTTCATAAATGGGGTGATATGTTCCCATAAAGGGCAGAGAGTATGTTCTGTCAAGCTCCTTACGGGAAAGCGGTGTCATAGGCTTGTTAACAACCACATATCTGTCGTGATGCTTTTGTGCTAAAATTTTTCCAAGATGTGCATTCTGATTGTCAGACTGTATCATAAAGCACTCTGCGTACTTCTTTTTATCTCTTTTTACTTCTTCGTAAGATGGAATTATAACAGCATCCTTCGGCGGTTCTTTTGCAACATAACAAGTTCCGTCAACAAAGGTGATTTCAGATGCCCTGTATCCCTCGTTAAGCTTGTCTGCAATTTCAACAATCTGCTTTTCACCCATACCGTATATAACAAGGTCTGCACCTGAATCTATTGCAATGGAGTTTCGTACCTTGTCATCCCAGTAATCGTAGTGAGCAAATCTGCGAAGAGATGCCTCAATTCCGCCGATTACAACATCAATACCCTCAAATGCCTCTTTAAGCCTGTTTGTATAAACGATTGCAGGTCTGTCAGGACGAAAACCGCTTTTTCCTCCGGGGGAATAGTTATCGTCGTTTCTTTTCTTTTTTGATGCGGTGTAGTGGCACACCATCGAGTCTATATTGCCTGTTGAAACAAGAGCTGCAAGCCTCGGTCTTCCAAGACGCTTGAAATCCTCACAGCTGTGCCAGTCGGGTTGGGCAATGATACCCACGCTGTAACCGTTCGCCTCTAAAGTCCTTGCAATTATTGCATGGCCGAAGGATGAATGGTCAACATAGGCATCTGCGCTGACTAATATAAAATCAAGCTGATTAATTCCTCTTTTTTCCATATCCTCACGGGATATGGGTAAAAAATCTTTCATATCATTTCTCCTAACTTTTCTAATTATAACAGCAAATAAGCTTTCAGGCAAGAACTTTCTTGTAAAAAAATGCTT
>CAZMRY010000007.1:24149-37095 GCA_964568815.1 uncultured Eubacteriales bacterium
TAATTATAACAGCAAATAAGCTTTCAGGCAAGAACTTTCTTGTAAAAAAATGCTTGACAACCCCTTAAAGTTGTGATATTATATCACGGTAACCGCTCAAGAATGGTTTGCAAGTCCCGTTTGGGCACCTGGTCTTGGCGAGTCTTAATTTAGGAGGTGACACCATGTACGCTATTATCGTAACAGGTGGAAAACAGTACAAAGTTAGCGAAGGCGACGTTCTTTACATCGAAAAGAAAGATGCTAAAGAAGGCGAAACTGTTAAATTTGAAGAAGTTTTAGCAGTATCTGACAACGGCAATCTTACAGTTAATCCACAGGGCGCTTCTGTTGATGCAACAGTTGAAGCTCACGGTAAGGACAAGAAGATCATTGTTTACAAGTATAAGCCTAAAAAGGGTTATCACAAAAAACAGGGTCACAGACAGCCTTACACAAAGGTTAAAATCGAAAAAATCAATCTTTAATTTTAAAGATAAAAATTGCATAAAATCGGAGGTGCAAATTAATGGCTCATAAGAAGGGTGTCGGCAGTACTAAAAACGGCAGAGATTCCGAATCCAAACGACTTGGTGTGAAGAAGGCTGACGGTCAGAAGGTTCTTGCCGGAAACATTTTAGTTAGACAAAGAGGTACAAAAATCCATCCAGGTCTTAACGTTAAAAAAGGCGGAGATGATACCTTATTTGCTTTAGTTAACGGTGTTGTAAAATTCGAAAGAAAAGACAAGACAAGAAAGCAAGTTAGTGTTTACACTGCAGAATAATTTATACATTAAAGCCGATAATAAGTTTATCGGCTTTTTGTTTTGATAAAACGGCGGAGCCTGTTTTATCAAACTGAACTTGCAACGCAGGTTCAACTTAACTGCAAGCTTGCTTGCAACTTCACTGTGAGAGAAAGGAACAACTTCACTTTTGCGTAGCAAAAACTTAACTTAGTTATGTGAAGTTTGCAATAAAAATTGCAAGTGAAGTTATCTTCGATAGTGAAGTTACTGCGTAGTGAAGTTTTGCTGAAAGCAAAGATAACAAGGAGGAAGAAATGTTTACAGATAAAGCGAAAATACACATAAAGGCAGGCAAGGGCGGAGACGGAAGTATGTCTTTTCACCGTGAAAAATATGTTGCATCAGGCGGTCCTGACGGCGGTGACGGCGGAAACGGCGGCAGCATTTATTTGGTTGCAGATAATAATATTTCTACTCTCCTTGAATTCAAGTACAAGAAAAAATTTGTTGCACCAAACGGTGCTGATGGCTCTGCTATGCGTTGCAAAGGCAAAAGCGGAGAAGATTTATACATTAAAGTTCCGATGGGAACAGTTGTTAAAAGAGAGGGCAGAGTTATTGCCGACCTAAGAGAAAAGGGCGACGAATTTTTAGCCGCAAAAGGCGGCAGCGGCGGTTGGGGAAACTGTCATTTTGCAACTGCTACAAGACAAGCACCTAAGTTTGCAAAGCTTGGTCTTGAGGGCGAAGAAAAGGATTTGGAGCTTGAAATAAGACTTCTTGCAGATGTTGGTCTTATTGGTTTCCCGAATGTTGGTAAATCAACACTTCTGTCAGTAATTTCTGACGCAAAGCCTAAAATCGCAAACTACCATTTTACAACCTTAATTCCAAACCTTGGTGTTGTTAATGCAGGGGAACATTCCTTTGTTGCGGCAGATATTCCGGGTCTTATTGAGGGTGCAAGCGAAGGAGTTGGTCTTGGCCACGAGTTTTTAAGACACATTGAAAGAACAAGACTTTTAATTCATGTTGTTGATGTTTCAGGTATAGAGGGCAGAAATCCAATTGAAGACTACGAAATAATCAACAAGGAGCTTAAAAACTACACAACTGACCTTTCAGACAGACCGCAGATTGTTGCGGCGAACAAAACAGATATTATAACAAATCCAGAAAGCTATGAAGAATTCAAAAAGTATCTTGAAGAAAAAGAAATCAAGCTTTTTGAAATCTCTGCGGCAACTGCTACAGGTGTCCGTGAGCTTGTTATGTATGCAGATTCTGTTCTTCAGACAATCCCAATGCCTGAAATTGTTATTGAGGGAGAAGAACAAATCGAGGTTTATAAATTTGAAAATGAGGACGAATTTACTGTCAGAAACGACAACGGTGTTTATGTTGTTGAAGGACCTTATGTGCCAAAGCTTATTGGCTCTATCAACTTTGAGGACTATGAATCTTTAAGCTATTTCCAGGATATGCTCCGTAAAAAGGGTATTATCAAGGCGTTAGAAGAAAAAGGCATCAACGAGGGCGACATCGTTCGTATGCTTGACATTGAATTTGAGTTTATATACTGATGAAAATCGGAATTTTCGGGGGAACATTCAACCCCATACACAAGGGACATACATTTACTGCACAAAAGATTGTTGAAAACGGTCTTGCAGATAAAATACTGTTTATGGTTACTGCAAACCCTCCCCATAAGGTTTATGTGGATACAGACGCAGACCATAGATTTAATATGACAAAGGCGGCACTTGACGGCGACCGTCTTGTTGCCTGTGATTTTGAAATAAAAAAAGGCGGAAAAAGCTATACATACGAAACTCTTACAGCTATGAAAAAAATGTATCCTGATGATGAAATTTTCTTTATAATGGGTGCAGATATGTTTATGAATTTGCCTTTCTGGTATGAGTCAGAAAAGCTGAAAAGAGAATTTTCTTTTATTCTTGCAGACAGAAGTGATGCTTTTGACAATCCTGTATTTAAGGAATTTGCTGAAAAACAGATGAAAGAAATGAATGTAAAAATTCTGCCTGTCAAAACTCCTGATATTTCTTCAACGGATATCCGTGAAAGAATAAGGACAGGTCTTGATATTAAAGATATGGTGGATGAAAAGGTGGAAAAATATATCATTGAAAATAAACTGTATAAGCAGACTGCAGCTGATGAAATAATAATTAACACCATTAAAGAAAAGCTTTCAGAAAAACGCTTTAAGCATTGTGAAAATGTGGCAAAAGAGGCGGTAAAGCTTGCAAAAATTTATGGTGCAGACGAAAAAAAGGCATACCTTGCAGGCTATGCCCATGATGCGGCAAAGGAGCTTACTTTAGAGCAGATGAATGAGCTTACACTTCACCTTGACCTTGACGACCATATCCGTTCATCAAAGGCACTTCTTCATGCTTTAGCAGGTGCTTGCTGGCTGAAAAAGACCTTTAACATTGACGAAGATGTTTATAATGCCTGCTTTTATCACACAATGGGCAGACCTGATATGTCACTTCTTGAAAAGGTAGTTTTTGTGGCAGACTTTATTGAGCCGGGCAGAAACTTTGAGGGAATTGATGAAATCAGAAGCCTTGCATATAAAGATATTGACGTCTCAATTGTAAAGGAAATTGATTCAACTCTTGAATTTTTAATGAGAAATAACAAAAAAATATATTATAAAACAGTTCTTACAAGAAATTTTTACCTCAAACAGTAGATTTTTTGAGGAGAATGTGGTATAATGACAAGTTGAAAGAAAAGAGAGATTAAAGCCTTGCGGCTTTAGAGATATTGCTTTGCAGAGATATTGTGCACAGCACAAAGATATTGCCTTACGGCAGAGAAACAGAAAGGGGTTTTTTATGGAACCGATTAAAATGGCGGAAATAGCTGTTAAAGCCCTTGACAGTAAAAAAGCGTCAGATATTAAAGCAATCAGAATTGAAGATTTAACAACTATTGCAGACTATTTTGTTATTGCATCTGCATCATCAACAACTCAGCTCAAGGCTTTGGCTGACGAGGTTGAGTATGAGCTTGAAAAGCAGGGCGTAAGTTGTCACCACAGAGAGGGTATGCAGTCTCAGGAATGGATTCTTATTGACTACGGTGATATTGTTGTTCATATTTTCATCAAGGATTCAAGAGCATTTTATAACCTTGACAAAATGTGGAGCGACGGTACAGAAATAGATATCTCAGAGTGGATTGTAAAAGAATAAATGTAGGGGCGATTCAGGAATCGCCCGATGGAGGTAAGGAAAATGGATTATAATTTTCAGGAAATAGAAAAGAAATGGCAAAAATACTGGGACGAAAACGAAACCTTTAAATGCGGTACAGATTTCTCAAAGCCTAAATTTTACGGACTTGTTGAATTCCCGTATCCATCAGGTCACGGTCTTCATGTAGGACACCCAAGAAGCTACACAGCGCTTGACATTGTTGCAAGAAAAAAGAGAATGGACGGTTACAATGTTCTTTATCCTATGGGCTGGGATGCTTTCGGTCTTCCAACAGAAAACTTTGCTATTAAAAATAAAATCCATCCAAGAATTGTAACAGAAAACAATGTTGCAAACTTC
Source organism: uncultured Eubacteriales bacterium (assembly GCA_964568815.1). GTDB lineage: Bacteria > Bacillota > Clostridia > RGIG6154 > RGIG6154 > RGIG8700. The sequence continues at coordinate 28,476 of CAZMRY010000007.1, forward strand.
AAAAGACAGTTAAAGAGCATTGGTTTCTCTTTTGATTGGTCAAAAGAGGTTAACACAACTGACCCGAACTATTTTAAGTGGACACAGTGGATTTTCTTAAAGCTTTTTGAAAAAGGTCTTGCATATAAAACAGAAATGCCTGTCAACTGGTGCACAAGCTGTAAGGTTGGCCTTGCAAACGAAGAGGTTGTAAACGGTGTTTGCGAAAGATGCGGCGGCGAGGTTGTACAGAAATTAAGAAGTCAGTGGATGCTTAAAATCACAGAGTATGCAGAAAGACTTATTGACGATTTAGACGACCTTGATTATATCGAAAAAGTAAAAATCCAGCAGAAAAACTGGATTGGCAGAAGTGAGGGTGCAGAGGTTGACTTCACTCTTACCTGCGGTGAGAAATTAAGAGTTTACACCACAAGATGCGACACTCTCTACGGTGCTACATATATGGTTATTTCACCTGAGCACCCATACATTGAAAAGTTCGCAGAGTTAATTGAAAATATTGACGAAATCAAGGCTTATCAGGCTGAGGCGGCTCACAAATCAGAGTTTGAAAGAACAGAGCTTGCAAAGGAAAAGACAGGCGTTGAAATCAAGGGCATAAGAGCAATTAATCCTATTACAGGCAAGGAAATTCCTGTATTTATCTCAGACTATGTATTAATGACATACGGAACAGGTGCAATTATGGCAGTTCCTGCTCACGATACAAGAGACTGGGAATTTGCAAAGAAATTTAATCTTCCAATCATTCAGGTTGTTGCAGGTGATGATGTTGACCTTGATAAAGAAGCATACACAGATGTTGCAGAGGGAACACTCATTAATTCAGACATTTTAAACGGTCTTTCTGTTAAAGATGCTATCGCAAAAATGATTGCACACCTTGAAGAAAAGGGAATAGGCAAAAAGAAGGTTAACTACAAGCTTCGTGACTGGGTATTCTCAAGACAGAGATACTGGGGCGAACCAATTCCCCTTGTTAAGTGTGAAAAGTGCGGATATGTAGCACTTCCTGAAGACCAGCTCCCGTTAACACTTCCTGATGTTGAAAGCTACGAGCCAACAGATGACGGAAAATCTCCTCTTGCAAATATAAGAGAATGGGTTGAAACAACCTGTCCTTGTTGCGGAGGAAAGGCTGAAAGAGAAACAGACACAATGCCACAGTGGGCAGGCTCATCATGGTATTTCTTAAGATATATCGACCCAACCAACAACGATGCCATAGCATCTAAAGAGCTTCTTGATTACTGGCTCCCTGTTGACTGGTACAATGGCGGTATGGAGCATACAACACTCCATCTCCTTTATTCAAGATTTTGGCATAAGTTCCTTTATGACATCGGCGTAGTTTCAACAAAAGAGCCATACGCAAAGAGAACAAGCCACGGTATGATTCTTGGTGAAAACGGCGAAAAGATGTCAAAATCAAGAGGAAATGTCGTAAATCCTGACGATATCGTAAACAATTACGGTGCAGATACATTCAGAACATACGAAATGTTCATCGGTGCATTTGATGTTGCAACACCTTGGTCAGAACAGGGCGTTAAAGGTTGCTACAACTTTATGAAGAGAGTATGGGGACTTCTCGACATCTTAACAGATGAAGAAAATATCACAGCAGATATGGAAATCCCTGTAAACAAGGCAATCAAAAAGGTTTCAGACGATATTGAAAAGATGAAATTCAATACCGCAATCGCAACACTTATGGCACTTATAAATGACTTCTATAAGAAAAAAGCAGTTTCAAAAGGCGAGCTTAAAGCATTCTTACAGCTTCTTAATCCAACTGCTCCACATATCACAGAAGAAATGTGGCAGGCAGCAGGCTTTGAAAAGACAATTGCAGAAACACCTTGGCCATCATACGATGAATCAAAAACAGTAGACGCAACAGTTGAAGTAGTTCTTCAGATTAACGGTAAAATCAGAGATAAGCTCCAGCTCCCACAGGGACTCTCAAAAGAAGAGCTTGAAAAGTTCGCATTCGAGAGCGAAAAGATAAAAGCACTTACAGAAGGTAAGCAAATCATAAAGATAATAGTAGTACCAAACAAACTCGTAAACGTAGTTGTTAAATAAAATCGGGTTACACCACAAGCACGCAGAAATGCGTGCTTGTTTTTTGATAAAGGCAACCGCTCGTGTACACATTGTAGGGCAGGGGCTTGCTCCTGCCGTTATTACAATCTTCATCGGTTTCAGGATTTTAAAGCACAATTTGGATAAAACTTGTGCCGTCATGCCGTCATGACATCATGATATCATGATATCATAAAGAGAGTAACAAAAAATGGGCAGTAAAATAACTTTGTTATATTTTACTGCCCATTATTCCTTCCGTCAGGGGATAGGAAAAAATGTTTCAGCAAATAAATGCCTCCCCTGTGTAAGGGGAGGTGGGTTTTGTAAAGCAAAACTCGGAGGGGTTGTGACAATCCTCCTTTATACAATGAATACTGTGAAGTTGCTTCGCAGTGAAGTTATCGCTGATAGTGAAGTTCACTATTGTGAGTGAAGTTGTGCTGTGCACAGTAATCTCGTTGCCGAGTGTATGAACACTCGGCTTTTGTATTATTGATTAAATCTTTCGATAATAGCCAGTATTCTTAAAGGTGTGTTATATTTTGCTTTAAGTGTTACAGTTTTTCCGCCTGTACCGCTTATACCGCTTGTAACGTAGTTCATTTCACCGTAAACTGATGTTGTTGTGAGTGTCTGAACTTCTTTTCCGTCTATTAAAACAGTAATATCGTTTGCCGCATTTCCTGAAACATAGCTGATGAATATTTCAGGTGCAGAGGTTTTAAAGGTCATTGTTGAGTCTGCAACATTGGTATATACCGCTCCCTGTGGGTAGTATGGAAATTCATAGAACTTTGTTGGGATCGGCGTAGGAAGGTCGTTCCTTGGGGTTTCACTGTTACAGAGATACCATTTTCCGCTATATGCAATTTTAGGGTCTGTTACATAAACATAATTGTATCTGCTCATAACCTTAACTCTGTCTGACGCACAGAAGAAACTGTTCTGAGCCTGTACAGGCTTAAGGAAGCTTTCAAGACCGTTTTTTTCAAAGGCATCAATAATAGCCTGTCCGAAAAGCTGATAGCCTGTGCTGTATGGATGAACATTATCTGTAGGATAATATTTCTTTTCATCTTCAAGCCACTGTTTGTATGATGTAGAAGTTTTTTCTTTGTCTGCTTCATAAAGAGAAAGTCCATATGCGTGAGCATCTACAGATGGAATGTTATAGAACCTTGCAACCTCTTCTTTTGATTTTCTGCTGAATTCAACATTTTCCAGGTCTTTGTCTTCGTATGCGTGGTTAGAATAAAGGAACATAACAGCAGGAACCTTTTCAGCTTTTGTGCTCTGATATACCATAGATTCCATATAAATCTGTTGTTTTGACGCATTACTGCTTCCATAACTTCTGTCGTTAACAGCAAATTCAATAACAACCATATCAGGATTGTGTGCAAGGACATCTCTTGAAAATCTCTTTGCACCGTATTCAGATGTAGTACCGCCAATACCTGCGTTTATTGTTTTGACCTCTTTATCAGGCATTTTTTCCTGTATGTATTTTTTAACCATACCCTGCCAAACATCGCCGCCCTGTGTTAAAGAACCGCCGATAAAGGCAACAACGAATTTTTCTTTCTCAGTTTCTTTTTCAGGTTCAGGTTCAGCAACTTTTAAGTTTGTTGCCATTCTCTGTGCAATAGCGAGTGCCTGCTCTCTTGTGCAGAGACCCTTTGGCTCAAAGCTAGCCTCTGTACCTTTTATGTAGCCCTGTGCATTCATAAAGTATACAGATTCTATTGCATAATCTGAAATACTATTATGGTCTGCAAACTGTGAAGGCATTTCAAAATCGAGAGCATCATTTCCTGTTATTTTCTTATAAACTCTTGCAAGCATAGCTGCCGCCTGTTCTCTGGTTAAGTTTTCGTCAGGTGAAAAGGTTGTAGCCGTTGTACCTGATGTTATACCAAGCTTATATGCTTTAACAATTTCTGCATCATTTGTGTCTGTAAATGGGTTATCACCGCTTGGTGCCTGATTTCCTGTAACTGCTTCATAGATTTTAACAGTTAATGCTGCCTGTTCTGCTCTTGTGATGTTTAAGGTTAAATCCTTGTTTTCAAGGGCTGTTGGATAAACACCGTTTTCAACTGCTTTTTCAAGCTCAGGCTTTGCCCAGTCTGATGCGTTTGTCCACTTGCTTTCTGCCATTACTGATATGCAAGAAAAAGCAAGGCATAAAACAATAAGTAATGAAATAATCTTTTTCATATGTATTCTCCTTTTTGATGTTTGCTATATTGTAACATATTGTTAATTAAAAAGCAAGTAAAACCGACAATGTTAATTGTCGGTTTCCCATTTTGAGGCAATGTATTTTTCAACATCTGCAACTTCTATATCAAGGCTGTATGCAAATTCTCTGTGGAGAAGTTTTGTACCTTCATTTAAAAGCCTTTCATCTGAAAGCCTTAACTTTTTGTTAATTACTTCTTTTTTTCTTTTTTCTTCATACAAAAGGGCAACGGATTTTAAAAGTCCGATGCTGTCTTCTTCTCTGATGTATGTTGAAATCACTTTTTGTCTTTGTCTGTCATCTGCAATCCATTCTTCTTTACTTTCAGATGCGGTTTTTATATGAAAGTCTATTTCCTTTTTGGTAAGGGGCTTTCTTAATTTAACACCGCCGTCTACAGGTACAAAATATTTTTCGCCTTTTGTGTCATAGACAGATTTTAAAATATAGTATTCCCTTTCCTCCATACCGCTGAATTTCTGCTTTTTTATGTCCTCCACAATGCAAATACCCGTTCCCGGATAGATAACGCTGTCGCCGATACAGTACATTTCAAATCCTCTCATTCTTAAGACTTTACTATATTCTAACACATTTTTCTTATGAATTTCAAGTGAAAATTAATCGACAAGCAGTTGTTTTTCTATTTCTTTCTTAAGTCTTTTGATAATTCTTTTCTCAAGGCGTGAGATATAGGACTGTGAAATTCCAAGAATTGATGCAACCTCTTTCTGTGTTAACTCATCTTCCCCTGAAAGTCCAAACCTTAAGCTTATAATCTCTCTTTCTCTTGGGGAAAGCTTTGAAAGTGCATCGCCTAAAAGCTGTCTGTCTACTTCATCGTCAATGGTTTTCTGAATTAAGTCCACATCCGAGCCAAGAACATCCGAAAGCACAAGCTCGTTACCGTCGCTGTCAGTATTTAATGGCTCATCTATAGAAATTTCCTGCTTTTTACCGGAAATTTTTCTTAAATGCATCAGAATTTCATTTTCAATACACCTTGAAGCGTAGGTTGCAAGCTTTATGTTTTTATCTGCCTTAAAGGTGTTTATTGCCTTTATAAGACCTATTGTTCCTATAGAAATCATATCCTCGGTGCTTACGCCTGTGTTTTCAAAGCGTCTTGCTATGTAAACAACAAGCCTTAAATTATGTTCAATCAATATTTTCCTGTTTTCCTCATCTGCTATATTTAAAACAAGCTCTCTTTCCCTTTCGGGTGAAAGAGGCGGAGGGAGTATTTCTCCGCTTCCTATATAATAAACCTCATTTTCTTTGAAAAATAGCTTCAACAGCTTTTTTATAAGTCCAAACATTCAATGCCTCCAAGTAATATATCAAAATTATTTTCAAAATCCTCGTCAACGGGCACAACCGCATACTTAACCTCTTTACCATCTATCAGAAGCTTTTCGGGTATAAAGCCCTGCCCTTTTGCTCCTCCGCTTATTGTTGTGTATTCAAGAACACAAAGCTCTTCTTTAACAATGCCTTTTGTGTATTTGCTGTTAACAAAGGCAACGGGAAAACCCTCGGGGGTTGTAAGGGTGTTTCCCGTATCCACATAGCCTGAAAGCTTAACCCTTTTACCGCCATTTTCTATTTCAACGGTCTTGAAAAGCTCTCTTTTTCTTACCTTAACATAAACTCCTTCAATATAAAGATTGAGGAGAAACAAAAATAACAGAAAAACAAGAAATATGTACGGATAACCTAAATTGAGAAACAAAGCATCTTCACTGCCCTCAAGCTTTGCAAAAGATGCAAAAGCCATATAAAGACCGCAAAGACAAAAGCTTGAAATAAACAGAGTGCATAAAAGCCTTATGTAACCTCTTGGTGACTGCCTGTAGCTGATATAAACCATAACAAAAGCACAAAGGAGCTTTAAAACTGCGTTTATAACAGGATGAATATAGCATATAACTGAGAAAATACCGTAAAATGCACCAAAGCATCCTCCAAGCACAAGCCTTATCCACCGTATTTTCATTTTAAGCACATATCCTGAGGCATATAAAAGCAAAGTGTTTATGATAAAATTGTAGAAGAATAAAACATCAAGATACACAACCACCGCCCTCACCTCAGTATTATTATACAGCTATCTTTGTGCAGAATATGTCATAATTTATCCCAAAATAAAAAAACCGCCGAAGCGGTTTTTATTAATCGAGTGCAAATTCAAGGTCTGATTTTTCTCTTGGCATTGCCCATTTACCCTTTGTGAAGTCGGGGATTGCAACAGGAGCGCCACCCATTTTGATGGACTGTTCAGAAAGCGGTGTTATAGCCATCCATGTTACTGTATCGTATGTGTCAATAGGAGGGGTTGCTTTCTTTTCAATACTTTCTATGTATGCAGCAAGAACCATATAGTCCATACCGTCATGTCCTGAGGTTGCGGCAGCATCACCATGTTTTTCCCAGAGAGGATGTTTGTATTTCTTTCTCATTTCTTCGCCGTTGCCGTAGTTTTTCTGCCAACAGAAATGAATCCATTCACAATCTTTTTCATATTCTTCTCTTTCGGCTTCAAGATAGTAGGTATCGCCGTCCTCAAAGAAACCGCCCTTTGTTCCTCTTACTGTAAAGCCTCTTGAATAAAATCTTGGGAGTGTTGTATCAAGGGTTAATGTGATTGTTTCACCGTTTGCACAGGTAATAATTGTTGTAATAATATCTCCCTGATTAAAAACTGTGTCATTAAGATGTGAGAGAGTGTCCTGATGTTCTTTTACATATTCAGCAAGTCCCACAGCTTTTGATGCAACGCTGTTAAGCTGAAGCATTCTGTTTCCCCTGTTTATATTGAGAACCTTTGCAATAGGTCCAAGCTCGTGAGTAGGATAATTATCACAGTTTCTTGAGATATAGTTTCTTAAACGGTAGTGCTTTCTCTGCACACCATGAGAAACTTCATAAAGAAGTTCATGATGATATCCGCCGCTGCAATGAACAATTGTTCCGAAAATTCCTTCTCTGACCATTTTAAGAACCGCAAGTTCATCTTTTCCGTAACAGCAGTTTTCGAGCATCATAACATGAATACCTGTTTCTTCATATGTATCAAGAAGGTCGTAACATTCTTTGATAGAGTATGCACCGCCAACCTCAATTGCAGGAGGAATACCCTTTTTCATTGCTTTGATTGCCAGAGGAATGTGTGATTCCCAGTATGTCATAATGAACACACCGTCCATCTCAACATCAAAGAATTCATCTTCATTTGTTGTTGAAAACGGTACGCTGATTGAATTTTCTTCAAAAAGCTTTTTTGCTTCTTCAATTCTTTCTTCCATAAGGTCGCAGATAGCAACGATTTCTACATCCTTGAAACATTCAAGAATGTTTTTGAGCATACCTGTGCCTCTGTGTCCAAGACCAATATAACCAAACTTTGCCATAATTCATACCCCTTTACAAATCATATTTGTTATGATACACTTATGATATCATACCGAAATTATAAGTCAAGCTAAATAAAGGCACTAAAAGTATGATTTCGGACACTTTGGAGGTATATATGCTTATACATACACCAACTGAAAAATTCAATATTGTTTCTATAAACTCTTTTTTTCAGAGAAATTATAAAGAGGACAGAGAGTTTGCAGGGGAAATGCATGACTTCTGGGAAATGGTTTATATTGACAAGGGCAGGCTTACGATTTCGGAGGACGAAAAGGTTTATGAGCTTTCAAAGGGACAGGCAATTTTTCACGCACCTATGGAGTTTCATAAGTTTTTTGCAAAGAAAAGCGAACCTACAGACTTTAAAATAATTTCTTTCAATTTAGATACAAATCTTGAACACATACTTTCAAAGGGTGTTTTTACTTTAAATCAGTCACATATCCATATGCTTGAAAACACCTTTGCACAGATTTCAAGCGGATATGATTTAACAGGAGGAGTTATCAAAGAAAGAGGAAATAATCCTCTTGAAGAAATGCTGGCGGTTAAAATGCTTGAAACATTTTTACTTTCTCTTTTGTCAGAAGGCTCTCCTGACAGAACACAGCATCTTTCGGTTACTGCACACAGATATAAAGAGGTTATAAATTATATGAATGTAAATGTTTTTTGGGATTTATCCTTAAAGGACATTGCAGAAGGCACCCACTTAAGCCCAAGCTATATAAAAAAGCTTTTCAGGGAATATGCAGGTTGCGGAGTTATGCACTATTTTTCAAAAATGAAAATAACCCAGTCAATTTACTACTTAAAGAAAGGTGAAAGCATAAAAGAAATAAGCGAAAAGCTTGCTTTTTCAAG
>CAZMRY010000008.1:0-32951 GCA_964568815.1 uncultured Eubacteriales bacterium
AATACCGAAGTTATAAGCTTATTAAAAACATATAATACATCAATTTTCTCAGCGTCTTCTTTCAGAATGATGTCTGTTTTTCCAAACACCTGATTATTATATGTATATGTTATTTCCCCTATCTTTGTATCTTTTTTCATTGGTGCGGATAAGTTGGAGGAAAGCTTTTCTTCGGCTTTTATTTCGTTTTCGTTTATTGTTTTAGGGCAAACAAAGCTTACATCTTTGCTGTAAACTGCAGGATACAGTTTGTTTTTGCTTTTTGAAACTTCTATATATTTATGTACTTGATTTTTCTTGCTTTTTTCAATACTTTTATAGGAGCTGAAACCGTAATTAAGCAGATTTGATGCATCTGCAAATCTGTGCTGAGAGGTGTCTGCTCCAACAACAACCGAGATAAGATGCATTCCGTTTCTGAGTGCCGATGCAGATACGCAAAAGCCTGCAACTGATGTTGAGCCTGTTTTCACACCTGTTGTTCCCTCATAATGTCTTACAAGCTTATTTGTATTTGAAAGACCAAAAGTGCCATCTCTTATAGTATCCATCCATATTGTTGTATATTTTGTGATTTTTTCGTGTTTTAAAAGTTCTTTTGTCATAATATACACGTCTCTTGCAGAGCTGTAATGGTTGCTGTCGTCAAGACCGTTGCAGTTTACAAAGTTTGTATTAACCATATTAAGTTCTTTTGCTCTCTGGTTCATTAAGTTGATAAAATCCTGTTGTGTTCCTGCCACATGCTCCGCAAGTGCCATTGCAGCATCGTTTCCTGATGCAACCGCAACTGCTTTAAGTAGTTCTTCTACGGTTATGTTTTCTCCAGGAGAAAGATATACATGTGAGCCTTCTTTTTTTGCTGCTGTTTCAGATACAACCACTACATCTGTAAGACTTATTTTTCCGCTGTCAATTGCCTCCATTGTTAAAAGCATTGTCATTATTTTTGTCATTGAAGCTATCGGAAGTTTTTCGTCGGCATTATACTCAAACATTATAAAGTCGCTTTTACTGTCTCCTAAAATTGCTGACTTTGAATGAAGTGTGCTTTCATCATAAGCAAGACATACTGATGTATTAAGTATTATCAAGAGAGACAATACCAATACAAATAGCTTTTTAAACAAAAAAATTCACCTCACCACAACTTATGTGGCAAGATGATTATTTATGCTCTTGGATGAACTGTCTTATAAATTTCCTTTATTCTGTTTCTGTTTATATCTTCATAAATCTGCGTTGATGCAAGGGCTGTGTAGCCCATAAGCTCCTGAAGTGTTTTCGTATCAAGTCCGTTATTAATCATATGTACTGCAAAGGAATGTCTTAAAATCTGCGGACTTACATCTTTATTAAGACCTGCTGAAACTGTGTACTGCTTGATAATTTTCCAGAACCCCTGTCTTGACATTCCTGTTCCAGATAAATTTGTAAAGAAATAATCGTCAGGTTCTTTTTCCTTTGAAACCTCAAGATAATTTCTTATAGATGCTGCACAAAATGAGCCGTACGGAACTGTTCGCCTGTCATTTTCGGTGTTACAGGTAATAAGCTCTGCCTGAACATCTACATCACGCATTTTAAGTTTTATAAGCTGTGAAACCTTTATGCCTGTTGCATATACAAGTTCAAGCATAGCCTTGTCCCTTATGCCTTTATATGTAGAAAGGTCAGGCTGTGACAAAAACTTTTCAACATCTGCCACAGAAATTGTACCAGGAAGCTTTCTTTCAAATTTTGGCGGTTTTATATCTATCATAGGGTTTTTATCAATTTCACCCATACGGTACATACAATTATAAAAATTTCTGAGGGTAACAACACTTCTTGTTATGGTCTGTTCTGCCTTGCCTTTTCTGCTGAGGTAATTTATGTATGCTGTTATATTCATTTTTTTAAGACTGTTCCATTTAAACTCTTTCTGTTTAAGATAGTTTTCAAAATACTCAAGGTCTCTCTGATATGCAGAAAGTGTATTTTCTGATTTTCTTTCACTTTTAAGTGTGTCTATGTACTTTTCTATATACTTTTTCATTACCTCACCTCACTTTATTTTACATAATTATTTAATTTTTGTAAATGGTATTTAATTCTAAAGAAAAAGTGCTGAAAGTATGTCACCTGTTGCATAAATTACTCCGCCAGATATAAGCTTTTTTGTGTTATTTTTATTAAAATTAAACATAAACATATCTGCATATATAACCATCACACCAATAAGCTTAACAGTTACGGGAACAGCTGAAAGAATAAAGGATATAAGATGCGTATTATTCAAAAGATACATTAAGTACGTACCTGTGCAGATACCTGTATATACAACCATAACAAAGCCTGCGATAAAACCTGCTTTGCTGAATGAAAAAAGATGCACTGCACCGCAAATAATAAGAATTTTTATAATTTCTTTTAATATAAAACCATCAGCTTTATTTATAACAAAATCAGTATTATATGCAAATACGGATATATAAACACCTGTAAGAATTAATATCATACAAACAAGGTATTTGTATGATGAATTCAACACACTTCTCTTTAACAGCTGAAAATTAAACACAGAATCACCTCACAACTTAATATGCAGGCTATCTGTGTTTTATTACTTATTCTTCGGTTTTTTCTTTGTTTTTTGAATTATCAATCAGACTATTGATTTTATCAACCATAACAGGAATATAATCAATAAGCTTTGAAACAGGCTCGTCCCCGTCAACAGGCAGAAGACGGACATTTTTTTCATTTACTGCAAGAAATGCAACCGGAGAAATTGTAACACCTGCACCTACACCGCCTGCAAAAGGCTTTGTTTCTTCAGGTGATTTGTGCTTTGTAACAAATTCGCCGCCGCCTGCGGCAAGACCAAAGCTAACCTTTGATACAGGGATAATAACTGTTCCGTCAGGGCTTGAAATAGCATCGCCGATAATAGTATTAACATCTACCATCTGCTTAAGATTTTCCATAGCACTGTTCATTATTCCGTTAATTGGATGATCTGTCATATTAAACACCTCATTTATTTAATTTCGTTTTCATCGTCTTCTTTTATAAAGTTTTCAAGAGACATCTGGAATGCGTCAAGCTCAGGCATTTCTTCAATGTTTTTAAGACCGAATATTCTTAAAAACTCGTTTGTTGTTCCGTATAAAATAGGTCTGCCCGGTGCGTCAAGTCTTCCCTTTTCTTCAACTATCTCTCTTGTTACAAGCTTATCAAGTGGTCCAAAGCTGTCAACACCTCTGATTTTATCTATCGTTGACCTTGTAACAGGCTGATTATATGCAATTATTGCTAAAACCTCAAGAGCTGCATTTGATAAATTCATAGGCTTTTTAGTTCCTGCAAATTTTGCAATATAATCTGCATACTCAGGATTTGTTGTAAGCTGATATATATCGTTATATTTTATAATTTTAAGACCGTGACCTTCATAGTTATACTTGTCCATATAGGCATCTGCTATTTTCTCGGCAGTTCCCATATCCATTTCAAACATATCGGCAATTCTGCCAAGTTCGACGCCCTCGCCTGATATGAAAAGTACGGCCTCTATTACATTTTCAAGTTTAGAGATTTCCATCTATTTCTCCTAATATTATTTGATCATTTGTGGTTTTTATACCAATTTCTCTGTTTCTCAAGAGTTCGAGAACTGCAAGAAATATTGCTACTATCTCACTTCTTGACTCTGCATCATCAAAAAGCTCCTCAAATTTTACCTTACCTTTTCTTTTGATTTTCGAGGTAATGCTTTTAATTTTGGATTTAACGGGAACAGGCTCTCTTCCTACAATTCCGTTGAATGCTTTTTTAGATGGCGGAAGTCTTTTTTCAGCTCTTAACATTATGTTTTCAAAGGCATTCATAAGCTTTGAGATATCAACTGTGTTATTAACAGGCTTTGTAAGCTCATCAAGCTGTTCAGGCTCTTTGAAATATAAATAGTCACAGATGTTTTTTCTGTCATTGAAGAAAGATGATATTTCTTTATATTTTTTGTATTCTGCAAGGTTCTGAATAAGTTCCTGTCTTGGGTCTTCTTCCTCCTCTTCTTCGCTGTGAACAGGCAGAAGAAGCTTAGACTTTATGTATAAAAGTCTTGAAGCCATAACTAAAAACTCACTTGATACTTCAATATCATTTTCTTCCATTGCATTCATATACTCAAAATACTGGTCTGTAATAAGAGTAATTGGAATGTCATATATACTTACTTTATTTTTTTGTATAAGGTGTAAAAGAAGGTCAAGCGGTCCTTCAAACACCTCTAATTTAAAAGATAATCCTTCCATTAAAACAACCCTGCTATAAATGATATAATTACAATAAACCCTTTAAAAATCCACTGTGAAACAAAGTCTATAAATACAGTCAGCATATTTCCGAGCACTGGTACAAGGAATATGAAGAAGATTATAAAGGGACTGTATTTTTCTATAGAGTTATACTTATTTCTCGCTCTCAAAGGAAGAAGGATACTTACAATTCTTGAACCATCAAGAGGCGGAATAGGTATTAAATTGAATATTGCAAGTGAGAAATTAAGTGATACACAAATAAGCAGTGCATTATTAAGATACATATTCTTTTCAGGAATAAATACATATAAAACTGTTGCTATAAATGCAAGTATAATGTTAGATATTGGACCTGCAAGACTTACGATAAGTGTACCAAGCTTTTTATTTTTATAATTATTCGGATTTATCGGTACCGGCTTTGCCCAGCCAAAATGAAAAATTGCAAGACAAATTGCACCTAAAACATCAAGATGCTTTAAAGGGTTTAGTGTAAGTCTTCTGTAAACCTTTGGGGTATCATCACCAAGCAAGTACGATGCATAACCGTGTGAAAACTCATGAAGGGTTATAGAAATTATTGTAACAGCCGCAATCATAAGCATTTCAATAACATTTTGTGTATTAATCATTTATATCTCCTTCTGTAGAAACAGTTTAACACAAACCAAAAATTTTGTCAATTAAACAGGCTTATCTGTGCCGATTCCTTCATTCCGTCAAGACAGCCTTCTGTACGCAGAACTTCCATTGCTGTTTTATTAATAGCAGTTCTCGTTCGTAAATCGTCCACAGATGTGAAAGGTCCTTTTTCTCTTTCATTTGCGATGGCAATCGCGGCACTCTCACCAAGACCTGCCATAGCTGAAAGAGGTGGCAGAATTCCGCCATCTTCTCCTTCTGAGAACATTGTTGCGTGTGATTTATACAAATCAACCTTGCTGAAATTAAATCCTCTTGAGTACATTTCATTACATACTTCAAGAAGCATTAAAATGTCCTTGTCCTTAACAGAAAGCTTTTCTTCAGAGTTTCTTAGGTTTCTTATAAGCTCTCTTGTTCTATGAATTCCCTTTGTCATAATTGTTGAATCAAAAGCGTCTGCTTTTCTTGTGAAATATGCAATATAATACGCCTTCGGCATATGCACCTTAAACCATGCTATACGAAATGCCATTGTTACATATGCAGCCGCATGGGCTTTAGGGAACATATATTTAATTTTAAGACAGGATTCAATATACCATTCAGGTACATTTTTCTCTCTCATTTTTGGTATTAGATCCTGATGTTGAGAAAATTTTCCTTTTCGGGTAAATTCCATAATGTCAAAAGCATCTTTTGAATCCATACCTTTATGCATTAAGTAAACCATAATATCGTCACGGGTACAGATAACCTCAGGAAGTGTTGCAGTCCCCTCTCTTACAAGGTCCTGTGCGTTATTAAGCCATACATCAGTACCGTGTGAGAGCCCTGAAAGTCGTATAAGTTCTGAAAAGGTTGTAGGCAAAGTGTCAAGTAGCATCTGCTTTGTGAAAGGAGTACCAAATTCAGGAATACCGTTTGTGGCAACCTTATCAATAAACTCTTCATCATAATATTCAGGAAGATATTTCATAGCAGTATTTGAACTGAAAATACTCATAACCTCTTTGTCATCAAGCGGTATTTTCTGAACATCTACGCCTGTAATATCGCCAAGTATTTTAAGGGTTGTGGGGTCATCATGGCCAAGTATATCAAATTTAAGAAGCCTGCCTTTCATTTTACTGTAATCAAAGTGTGTTGTTACAAAATCGGCGCCCTCTTTATCGGCAGGATTGTGGATTGGACAGAAATCATAAATATCCATATCATCAGGCACAACAACCATACCGCCGGGATGCTGACCTGTTGTTTTTTTAACGCCTGCACAGCCAAGAGTAAGTCTGTTTTTCTCCGCATTTGAAACAACCATATTTCTTTCTGAAAGGTAGTTCATAACATAGCCATATGCTGTTTTATCTGCAAGCGTTGATATTGTTCCCGCTTTGAACACATGGTCGCTTCCAAATATTTCTTCTGTGTATTTATGGGCACGGCTCTGGTATTCGCCTGAAAAGTTAAGGTCTATATCAGGGTCTTTCTCACCATGAAAGCCAAGGAAGGTTTCAAATGGGATATCGTGTCCGTCTTTTGTCATTTTGCATCCGCACACAGGACAGTTTTCGTCAGGAAGGTCAATTCCGCACGGATACTCGCCATTCTCAAAAAAGTGATAATGCTTGCACTCAGGACAAATATAGTGTGGGCAAAGAGAATTTACTTCTGTAATCTTCATCAAGAATGCAATAAATGAAGAGCCTACAGAACCTCTTGAGCCAACAAGATATCCGTCTTCAAGAGATTTCCATACCAATTTCTGAGCTATAACATACATAACAGAAAAACCGTTATTGATAATTGAGTTAAGCTCTTTGTCCATTCTGGTTTTTACAAGGTCAGGCAAATTATCGCCATATATTTCTCTTGCAGTGGCATAAGAGATATTTCTAACATCATCCTCTGCACCGTCAATTTTCGGCGGATAGGTTTCCTTTGGAATTGGATTAAGGTCCTCTTCAAGCATATCAGCAATTTCGTTTGGATATTTAATTACAGCATTATATCTTGTTTCTTCATCAAGATAACTGAATTCTTCAAGCATTTCATCTGTTGTACGGAAGTAAAGAGGTGCCTGATTATCGGCATCCTTATATTTCTGACCTGCCATAATTATTGCTCTGTAAATTGAGTCCTCTGCATCAAGAAAATGGGCATCACAGGTTGCAACATACGGAAGATTTAATTCCTTTGCAAGGTCTACAATACGGATATTGAAATCCTGAAGCTGCTCTATAGTTTCAACAGTACCGTTATCCATCATAAATCTGTTATTCCCAAGAGGCTGAATTTCAAGATAATCATAAAAACTTGCGATTTCCTTTAATTCTTCGTGAGTTGCACCTGCAAGCATATGTCTGTAAAGCTCGCCTGCTTCACAAGCAGAACCAACAACAAGCCCTTCTCTGTACTGCTGAAGTATTCTTCTTGGTACTCTTGGTTTTTTATAGAAATATTTAAGATGAGAGTCGGAAATAATCTTATAGAGATTTTTCATACCTGTCTGGGTTTTTACGAGAATAATTGCATGATAGTAGCCCATTTTTGTGTGGTCGTCACATTTAAAATGTGAATTTATCTGATTCAAGGCTGTAACACCGTTTAATGAAAGTATGTCTACTATCTTACTGAAAATCTTAAGATAGATACCAACATACTCATTTCCTCTGTGAAAACCATCAATAACTATACCCGCCTGTTTTGCAACCGCAGTTAATGAAAATTTCTTTATATCTGTAAAGGTTGCTTTCCCAAGCTCCTGTATATCAAGTATTGTGTTATCAAAAGTATGTCCCATATTTGCGGCATGGTATTTGATAAACCCTGTATTCAGCTTTGAATTAAAGGTTATAACAGGTGTATTTCCTGCAAATAACAGAAATTCTTTGATTGCACCGTTAACATCATCTGCATTTTTGATTGTTTCTGCTGTAATACCTGTAGCCTCTGTAACTGAGCTTGTTATTGCACTTTCAGGTGCTTTAACAAGCTTATCGAAATATTCAACAGGTTGTCCGTCTGATATTCTCATGGCTGAAATCTGCAATATATGATTTGTAACAGGGCTGTTTCCTGTTGCTACAACATCAAAAATAACAAAATCATCAGCAAATGATGAGTTGTCCTCTTTTGATACAATATTTATTGCATCATCAATAAGATAACATTCTATACCATAAAGAATTTTAACACCGTATTTCTTGCCTGCATCCTGTGCATCAGGATATGCCTGAACAACACCGTGGTCTGTTATTGCAATAGCTTTATGTCCCCACTCAGAGGCTCTTTTAACCACATCACCAACTTCTATAAGTGCATCCATAGCACTCATCTTTGTATGAAGATGAAGTTCAACTCTTTTTTCAGGGTATGTGTCAACTTTCTTAGGCTCATCAACAATCATAATTGAGTTTGCAATAATATTTACTTCATTATCATAGGTATCAAAGCTTGCATTTCCTTTAACTCTTACATACGCACCTTCTTCAACTCTTGGAATTACTTTTTCTTTTAAGTCGTTTTTTGTAATAACATCTTTTGAGTATGCTCTGTTTGAAGAAATTATTTTACAGCTTATTGAGGAGGTTTTATCAGTTATGTCAAATTTAAAGATTATGTTTCCTTTCTTTGTTTCTCTTTCATCTGTGGCAATAATTTTGCCCTCTATTGTAACCTCACCGTAATACTGGTCTATGTTCTTGATTTTTTCTAAAACTTCATCTTTTAAATTAGCTCCGCAGATAACAGGGCTTTCTTTTTTCTCATTATGTACTTTATATTCAACTTCTAGCTTATTTACAGGGTAAGCTTTAAGTAATGAATTTTCTATTATGTTTTTATCTTCATCTGTAAATTCGTATGGAATTGAAAGCTTTACCTTTAATGTTCCTGTTGTGGTTGAAAGCTTTACATCATCAACCTTTGTAACAAGCATTACGGGCGAAACCTTCACATCGCTGAACAGTTTTATAAAATCCATTTTACGCCTCAAATTTTTCTATTTCATCTAAAATTACATTTATTACATCATCAAACTGTACTTTCTTCTCGTATACACCTTTTCTGAAGAAAATACATTCATTAAGACCGCCTGCAATACCGAAATCTGCGTCTTTAGCCTCACCTGGACCATTAACAACGCATCCCATTACGGCAATCTTTATATTTTTATCTATATCTTTTACCATTGGTTCAAGCTTATTCACAATCTCAACAAGATTGTAATTACATCTTCCGCAGGTTGGACAGGAAACAATTTCTATTCCCTGCTTATACTTGCCTGTTGCTTTAAGAATTTCTTTTGCCGCATATATTTCTCTTACAGGGTCAGCAGTTAAGGAAACTCTCATTGTATCCCCTATCCCATCTAAAAGAAGACTTCCAAGACCAACAGAAGATTTAATAAGTCCTGCATATTCCGTTCCTGCCTCTGTTACTCCTATATGTAAAGGATAGGCAACAAGTTTGCTTATTTTTCTGTATGCCTCAACAGTTTTTAAAACATCGGATGCTTTAAGAGAAAGAACAATATTGTTAAAGTCACATTCTTCTAGAACTTTAATTTCTCTTAATGCACTTTCAACCATTGCATCAGGTGTAACTTCCCCAAACTTTGCAAGAATATCCTTATCAATAGAGCCTGAATTTACGCCAATTCTTATTGGTATATTCTTTTCATTCGCCTTTTTTGCAACAAGTCTCACATTTTCACGGTCACCGATATTACCGGGATTAATTCTGACCTTGTCAATTCCTCTTTCAATACACTCAAGTGCAATTTTATAATCAAAATGAATATCAGCAACTAAAGGAATATTAATTTTTTCTTTAATTTTATCAATACAATGTGCTGACTCCATGTCAGGTACAGTAACCCTTACTATTTCGCAGCCTGCCTTTTCAAGGCTTAATATCTGTGATACAGTTGCATCGATATTATTTGTTTTTGTATTTGTCATTGACTGAATTGCAACAGGTGCACCTCCGCCAATTATAACATTTCCTATTTTTATACTTTTATCAGACGCCATTAACCTTCACCTACCTGAAAAATCCTAAATCGCTGAATGTTACTATAAACATTAAAAGTAACAAAAGCATCATTCCTATAAAATGTATTACCGCCTCAACACTTACAGACACTTTTTTTCTTGTAATAAGCTCATAAAGAACAAATACAATCCTTCCGCCATCTAAAGCAGGAAATGGCAGAAGATTAAACAGTCCAAGATTTATTGTTATAAGTGCAACTAAGTTTAAAAGACTTTCAAAACCCCTTTTAGCAGCATTTCCTATTTCTTTAACAATTCCAACAGGACCTGAAACCTGATTTATGGCAACCTTTCCTGTTATCATATCCCTTAAAGAGAAAAGTACAGCTTTTGAAATATATATACTGTAATAAAATGAATTTCTTACAGTCATTCCAAAGGAATTTTTAATATATTCAGGCTTATAGCCTATTATATATCTTCCGCTTTCTTCCTTAAAAGGTGTTATAACAAGATTTATTTTTTCGCCGTCTCTTTTAACTGTAAGGTTAATATCAGAGCCGTCACTATAACTCATTTCAAGCCATATGTCGTCAAATAAATTTGTTCTTGTATTATTGATTTTTATTATTTCGTCTCCGTCTTTCAACCCCTGTGTGTATGCAGGTGTATTTTCAATGACAGAGCCTACTTTGTTTGTTACAATTTCCTTGGGCATACCAAGAAGTATGCTTAATACAACGAAACCAAGAACCAGATTCATAATTGCACCTGACGCCAGCACAATTATTCTTTGCCATGGCTTTTTATTACCAAAAGCATCCTCTGAGTCTGACTCTACATCTTCATTAAGATTACAAAATCCGCCTATTGGGAAAAGTCTTAATGAATATTTAGTACCGCCTTTCTCAAATGAAAAAATTTTAGCTCCCATACCTATTGCAAATTCGTACACTTTAATGCCTAAGAGTTTTGCAGAAATAAGATGTCCGAATTCGTGAATACCTATTAACAATCCAAAAACCAAAACAGAAGCTATAATTGTTATTATCAAAGCTTACCTCCATAAATATTTAATACATTTTCTCTTGCCGATTTATCGGCATTAAACACATCATTTAAGTTATAATCGTCAATTACATTATTTTTCTTTAAGCTTTCTTCTATAATATCTCCAATATCTGTAAAAGATATTTTCTTTTTAAGGAACAGTTCAACAGCCATTTCATTTGCACCGTTTAAGTATGCAGGCTGTGTTCCGCCTGTCTTTATTGCATTTTTAGCAAGTTTTAAGCATTTGAATGTATCTTCATCAGGCACTTCAAATGTAAGATTGCTGTTCTTTATAAAATCAAAAGGTTTATAATCCTTTATAATTTCTCTTTCAGGGTAGTTCATCGCAACGCTTATGGGAACTCTCATATCAGGTTCACCAAGCTGTGCTATAATTGCACCGTCTGCATATTCAACCATAGAATGAATAACACTTTGTCTGTGTACAACAATATCAATTTTATCTGTTGGCACATCAAAAAGCCATTTTGCCTCAATAAATTCAAGACCTTTGTTCATAAGTGTAGCAGAGTCTATAGTTATTTTTTGCCCCATACTCCAGTTAGGGTGCTTTAAAGCATCCTCAGGCTTAACATTTTTAAGGAACTTGATATCTTTACCGAAAAAAGGACCGCCTGAACAGGTTAAAATAATTCTGCTTATATTTTCAGGTCTTCCCCCTGACATCAAGCATTGAAATATAGCACTGTGTTCACTGTCTACAGGAAGGATTTTAACATTATTTCCCTTCGCTTTTTCACACACAAGTCTGCCTGCAGTTACCATTGTTTCTTTATTGGCAAGGGCAATATCTTTTTTTGCATCAATAGCCGCAAGCGTTGGCTTTAATCCTGCAACACCTACGATAGATGAAACAACAATATCTGATTCGTTCATTGATGCAACCTCAATAACTCCATCCTCACCACAAAGAATTTCGGTAAAGCAGTCTTTTAAATTGTTTCTTAAAGTTGTAAATAAAGCCCTATCTGCAATTGCTGCTTTCAAAGGCTTGAATTTTCTTATCTGCTGTTCCAATAAGTTAATATTGCTGTTTGCAGTAAGACCGCAAACAGCAAATTTATCACTTTGTCTTGAAACCACATCAAGTGTTTGTGTTCCAACGGAGCCTGTTGCTCCAAGTATACATATTTTTTTCATTATAACCTCTTATCCGTTCAGTAAAAAGTTAGTTAAGAAGAAATAAAACACAGGTGCTACAAATAGGATAGAATCAAGTCTATCCATTATTCCACCGTGTCCCGGAAGTACATCACCATAATCTTTTATTCCAAAGTATCTTTTTACAGATGATGCAACAAGATCACCAATCTGTGACAAACCACCGCATATAATTCCGTATATAATTGCATAGAGATAATTAACTGAAATTCCCACTCTGTTATAGATAAATGTACATACAACAGCTGATACAACCGCACCTAAAAATGCACCAACAGAACCCTCGATCGTCTTTTTAGGGCTAATACTTGGGCAAAGCTTATGCTTACCTAAAGTAACACCTATAAAATACGCAAAGGTATCGCTGAATACAACTGTTGCAACAAACATTAAAAGCATAAAAGAGCCATTTTGTCCAAAATGCTTGATATCTGCAAGATAAGAAAGCAACAGGTTTGCATATACAAATGCAAACAATGAATAAAACAATTTATCTGCAGAAAACTTTGAATATGTCAGAATGTGTACTGTAAACAAAGTTATAACATAAGCAGGCAGAACATACTGTGTATATTCAGGTAAAAATATATGAATAACAGAGTATGCCAGAGAAAATACAATGTTAACAGCATAAGCTGAAGCATTGCTCTTTCCTGCGTGCATAAGCTCAAACATAACAAAACCTGATGCCATTATGTATGCTATGTCAAATACAGCTATATTTGAAAATATTAAGAATATAACTAATATTCCAACTAAACAACCTGTAATAATTCTTGTTTTCAATTAATAATCCCTCTTAATTACAGACCGCCAAAGCGTCTGTGTCTGTTTTGATAGTCATATATTGCCCTGTCAAGGTCATCTGTAGTAAACTCAGGCCAGAGCTTATCTGAAAACCAGAGTTCACTGTAAGCAGACTGCCATGTAAGGAAGTTGCTAAGCCTTAATTCTCCGCCCGGTCTTATAATAAGGTCAGGGTCCGGAAAGCCTTTAGTATAAAGGTAATCACCAAACATTTCTTCATTTATATCAGAAACATCAAGTTCGCCTTTTTTAACCTTTTCAGCAATAGTCTTGGCAGCATTTACAATTTCCGCCCTTCCGCCATAGCATATGGCGAAATTTATAGTATGCTTAATTTCATCCTTTGTCTGGTTTGCAACATACTTGATAAGAGTCTGAAGCCCCATCTCAAGGTCGCCTACATTTCCTATAACATTCATTCTTGAATGTTTACCACCGAAATATTTTTTCCAGTCTAAAAGATAGGAATTAAGGAGCTTCATTATTCCCTTTACCTCATCCTGAGGTCTTTTCCAGTTCTCGGTTGAAAAAGCATATACTGTTAAATATTTTATTCCGAGAGTCGTGCAATAATTAGAGATTTCAACAAGCTTTTCTGCACCTGCTTTATGACCTTCGCTTCTGCTTAAGCCCTGCTGTTTTGCATATCTTCCGTTTCCGTCCATAATTATTCCGATGTGCTCAGGAATATTGTTCATATCAAGCTCATACTTCAAGGATTTCATCCTCTTTCTTCTTTGTGAGCTTATCAACCTCTGCCACAGCTTTATCTGTAAGATCCTGGATGTCTTTTTCTGCTGCTTTCATATCGTCTTCTGTAATTTCTTTGTTTTTAAGAGATTTTTTGAAGTTTTCAATTGCATCTCTTCTGATGTTTCTGATTGAAACTTTAGTATCTTCACAGATTTTCTTAACCTGTTTAACAATTTCTTTTCTTCTTTCTTCTGTAAGCGGTGGGAAGTTAAGTCTGATAACCTTACCATCGTTATTAGGTGTTAACCCTAAATCAGAAGCAAGAATTGCCTTTTCAATTTCTTTAATGATAGATGCATCCCAAGGCTGAATAACAATTGTTCTTGCCTCTGGAACTGAAATTGTTCCAACCTGTGGTACAGGTGTTGCTGCACCGTAGTAATCTACTGTAATTTTGTCAAGAAGTGCAGGGTTTGCTCTTCCTGCTCTTATAGCTGCAAATTCGTTAAGCATTGCATTGATGCTTTTGTCCATTTTTTCCTGAACCGGTTTATACTGTTCTTTCATATTATATCTCCCTTTCTTATTAATTATGAATTACCGTTCCTAAATTTTCGCCCTTAAGTGCTTTTACGATATTTTCAGGATGGTCAAGACCGAAAACAAGGATTGGAATATCGTTGTCCATACAAAGTGATGCAGCAGTTGAATCCATAACGCCAAGTCTTTCATTTAAAACTCTGATAAATTCAAGCTCGTCATACTTAACAGCATTTGGATTAACATTAGGGTCGCTGTCATAAACAGCATCTACTTTCTTTGCAAGAAGAATAACATCTGCACCTATTTCTGCAGCTCTTAGAGCTGCTGCTGTATCTGTTGAGAAGAACGGATTACCCGAACCGCAGGCAAATATCACAACTCTGCTTTTTTCAAGGTGTCTTACCGCCTTTCCTCTTATGTACGGCTCTGCTATCTGTCTCATTTCAATAGCAGTCTGCACGCGTGTTGGAACATTTTTTCTTTCTAAAGAGTCTGCAAGTGCTAAAGAATTGATAACAGTTGCAAGCATACCCATATGGTCTGCTCTTGTTCTGTCCATTCCTACTCCGCTTCTTCCTCTCCAGAAGTTTCCTCCGCCTACAACAATTGCAACCTCTGCACCAAGCTTAACACATTCTTTAACTTGTTCGCAAATTGCGTCTACTGTATTGAAATCGAAGCCAAAGCCGTTTTCGCCTGCTAAAGCTTCACCGCTGATTTTTAATATAACTCTTTTGTATTTAATACTCATATTTTTCCTCCAAAAGACTTGTTATAAGATTTTTCATTTGCTCATACTCTGATATGGAATTGATTAAATCCTTAATTCTTGCCGCACCGTGCATTCCTTTAACATACCATGCCATATGCTTTCTTGCTTCAAGCATACCGATATGCTCGCCTTTTATGTCAACCATAAGTTTAAGATGCTTAAGTGCTGTATTTACTAGAGTTTCTCTGTCAGGCTTTATCCCTGAAAATATAAAGGGATTTCCAAGAGCTCCTCTTGCAATCATAACTCCATCAACACCTGTATAATCAATCAAACTTTTAATATCTTCAAATTTGAAAATATCACCATTGCCGATAACAGGTATTGAAAGCTTTTCTTTAAGCTTTTTTATTGCCTCCCAGTCTGCTTTTCCTGAATAGTACTGAGTTCTCGTCCTGCCGTGAAGTGTTACAGCATCTGCTCCGCTTGCTTCACACATAGCACCGAAATCAAGATAGTTTTCGTATCCTGCTTCCCAACCCTTTCTGAATTTAACAGTAAGAGGAAGTTTTGTAGCATTTCTTACAGCCTTTATGATTTTTTCTGAAAGGGCAATATCTTTCATTAAGGCAGAACCGTCATTATTATTAACAATTTTAGGAGCAGGACACCCCATATTGATATCAATGACAGAGGCAATTTTCATACTCTCAATTGTTTCTGCCGCCTGTGCCATAAGCTCAGGTTCTGAGCCGAATATCTGTACTGATAGCGGTGCTTCTTTTTCATCCGTTTCAAGTAGTTTATAAGTTTTCTTGTCCTGATAATGGAGTGCTCTTGATGAAATCATCTCACTGCACACTAAACCTGCGCCAAACTCTTTACAAACTAAGCGAAACGGAAGGTCTGTAACCCCGGCCATAGGACCGAGGATTACATTACTTTCAAGGGCTAAACTGCCTATTTTCAGCATTATTTGCCTACAGATTCAAGATATGTGTTAATTCTTTCAACGAGAGCGTCAGCGTCAACACCATGAACCATAGCTGCTTCACCGATAGATTCTCCGCTTGCTGAAGGACAACCAAGACAGTGCATTCCTATTGCGAGGAAGAATGCTGCTGTTCCTTCATCCATTTTTAACACATCCATAATAATTGTATCTTTTGTTACTTTCATATAAATTCTCCTTTTCTTATAATGCTATATTTTACCCCAAGTATTGGTAAATATTACAGTCTTTCAACACCGAGTGTAAGACTCTTGCCATTAATATTCCATTCTTTTGTATATCCGCCATTGCCTGCTTCAAGAATATCTGCAAGAGTTTCGCCTTTGATTTCTTCGGCATTGTTTTTAACAATATCTGCAATTTCAGAAGCTTCGTCAAAGTAAATCTTAATGTGATTCTGAACTTCAAAGTCTGCTTCCTTACGCATTGTCTGAATTTTGCTTATTATTTCTCTTACAAAGCCTTCTTCAATAAGAGCATCGTTAAGGTTTGTATCAAGTACAACAGTAACATCCTTTTCGTCCTGAGCAACCATTCCCTCTTTCTGCATTGTTTCAACCAAGATGTCTGCTTCTTCAAGGATAACTTCGCTGCCGTCAATATCAAACTTGAATGTTCCTGTTTCTTTAAGCTCTTTCATTGCAGCCGATGTATCACAGGATGCGAGGAATGCGCTTATCTTTCCTAATACTTTACCGTATTTAGGACCAAGTGTTCTGAGCTGTGGCTTAAATTTATAGCCGATAAATGCTGATACATCTTCAGCAAATTCAAGACCTTTAACATTAAGCTCTTCAAGAACAATGCTTTCATATCCTTCTTCAAGTTTCTGTGGTGCTTTATAGTATACTGTTGAAAGTGGCTGTCTGTTCTTAACATTTGCTGTGTTTCTTGCAGCTCTGCCGGCAACAACAACATTTAAAACAGTATTCATATTTTCTTCAAGCTTTTTGTCAATATATTCTTCGCAAACTACCGGGAAGTCACAGAAATGAATACTTTCAGGTGCGTTTTTATCATTTGTTCTTACTAAGTTCTGATAGATTTCTTCAGTCATAAACGGAACAAACGGTGCAGAAAGCTTTGAAAGCTCTAAGAGCACTGTGTAAAGTGTCATATAAGCATTAATCTTATCCTGCGGCATATCCTTCTGCCAGAATCTTTCACGGCATCTTCTTACATACCAGTTAGAAAGCTCGTCTGTGAAATTCTGAATATTTCTTGATGCTTCTGTAATTTTGTAGTTTTCAAGGTCGCTGTCAACACTCTTAATAAGAGAATTGAGCTTTGATAAAATCCATTTATCCATAACAGGAAGCTTGTCATATTCAAGCTTATACTGTGTTGGGTTGAATTCATCAATATCTGCATAAAGAATGTAGAATGCGTATGTGTTCCAGAGAGTACCCATAAACTTACGCTGACATTCATTTACTGCATCTGAATGGAATCTGTTAGGAATCCAAGGTGCACTTGTTGAATAGAAGTACCATCTTACAGCATCGGCACCCTGATTGTTAAGAACATCCCAAGGGTCTACAACATTGCCTTTATGCTTACTCATTTTCTGTCCGTCTTTATCCTGAACATGACCAAGTACAATAACATTTTTGTATGGTGACTTATCAAAAATAAGTGTTGAAATAGCCATTAATGTGTAGAACCAGCCTCTTGTCTGGTCAATAGCCTCACTGATAAAGTCTGCAGGGAAATTTTCATCAAATATGTCTTTATTTTCAAATGGATAGTGCCACTGTGCAAATGGCATTGAGCCTGAGTCGAACCAGCAGTCAATAACCTCAGGAACTCTCTTCATCTGACCGCCACATTCAGGACATTTGATAAATACATTGTCAATGTACGGTCTGTGGAGTTCAATGTTATCAGGGCAATTGTCGCTCATACTCTTTAATTCTTCGATACTGCCGATTGTGTGTCTTTTGCCACATTCACATTCCCAGATTGGGAGCGGAGTACCCCAGTATCTTTCTCTTGAAAGACCCCAGTCAATAACATTTTCAAGGAAGTTACCAAATCTTCCGTCCTTGATATTATCAGGCATCCAGTTAACTGTTGCATTGTTTTTAAGAAGCTGGTCTCTTACCTTTGTCATGCTGATGAACCATGATTCTCTTGCATAATAGATAAGCGGTGTATCACATCTCCAGCAGAATGGGTATGAGTGAGTAAATTTCTGTGCTCTGAACAGGAGTCCTCTTTCTTCAAGGTCTGCTATTACAACAGGGTCTGCATCTTTAACAAACAAGCCTTCAAGCTTACCTGTTCCTTCAACGCATTTACCTTCTGTGTTAACAAGCTTAACAAATGGAAGGTCGTTATCTCTGCCTACTCTTGCGTCATCTTCACCAAAAGACGGTGCACAATGAACGATACCTGTACCGTCTGTTGTTGTAACATAGCTGTCAGCAACGATATAATAACATTCCTGTTTTGGCTGTGCATAATCAAAGAGAGGTTCGTATTTTATGCCTTTAAGGTCAACTCCGATAAATTCTTCAACGATTTCAGCATCTTCACCGAAAACATTAGAAACAAGCTCTTTAGCAAGAATATAGAATTTATCTTCTGCTTTGATTTTAACATAAGTAACATCAGGGTTAACAACAAGGGCAACATTTGACGGAAGTGTCCAAGGTGTAGTTGTCCATGCAAGGAAATATTCATTTTCCTTATCCTTGATTTTAAAGTTTACAAATACTGATGTTTCTTCAACATCTTTATAGCCCTGTGCAACTTCGTGGCTTGAAAGTGCAGTTCCGCATCTTGGGCAGTATGGAACGATTTTATGACCTTTGTATAAAAGTCCTTTGTCCCAAATCTGCTTAAGAGCCCACCACACTGATTCGATGTAATCATTATGGTATGTAACATAAGGATTTTCCATATCAGCCCAGAAACCAACACGGTCACTCATTTCTTTCCATAAGCCTTCATATTTCCATACGCTCTTTTTACATTCTTCAACAAAAGGTTCAACACCGTATTTTTCAATCTGAGGCTTACCGTCAATACCTAAAAGCTTTTCAACTTCAAGCTCAACAGGAAGACCGTGAGTATCCCAACCGGCTTTCCTTAAAACCTTATAACCTTTCATTGTTTTATATCTTGGAACTATGTCCTTCATAACTCTTGTTAAGATATGACCGATATGCGGTTTGCCGTTAGCTGTAGGCGGGCCGTCAAAGAAAGTGAAAACAGGGCCATCCTGTCTTGTACTTCTTTCAAAAACTTTATTTTCATTCCAGAATTTGATGGTTTCAAGCTCTCTTTCCTTGAAATTCAAATCCGTAGAAACCTTCTTGTACATTTCAAGTTCCTCCATTAAATCATATTTATAATATTTTACACTTTTTTTAGCCATTTGTAAAGTACTTTCAAAGAAAAAAACGGCAATTATTTGCCGTTTGCAATTATTTGCCGTTTCTTATATTCTGTATTTCGTTTACAAGGTTAATTGACATTTGTATATGTCCGAAGTCTGACGGATGAATCATATCATAGCAAAGATAAAGAGGATCATCCATAATTTTCTTTGGTGAAATATAGTTAATATGGTCATACTTTTCTGCAGTTTCTTTAACTATTTTATTGAATGCTTTGAATTTTTCATAACATTCATCTTTTTCATCAAGTGAAAACCAGCAGTCATAAAGACCTGTTGCATAAATTTCTTTGTCTTTTGGCATAACGGAAAAAGCGTAATCTACCCTTTTTGTAAATTCTTCTTCAGTAATTTTATCAAGCACATTTATCCCAAGTTCCATAAAAATCACATCAACATCAAGACCTGCAATATAATCCACACATTCTTTTTCCATTTCACAGGAACCTGCTAAACCCTTGTTAAGTACATCCATTCCAAGAAGCTGACCTGCACGGTATCCATAAGAATTTCTGGCATCAATAGCCCAGCACCAATGAGTTATAGATGAACCGTATAGAGCCATTTTCTTTTTCGGCACTTCATCCTTTTCCGGTGGGCGGACAAAAGTACCGTCAAGGGGCATCATATCATAAAATATAAGCTGGGTTTCATCATCTGAAACAAATCTCCACACATCAGGCGAAAAATCTTTACATACCTTGTTATAAAGATACTGTCTGTCAGGATTTTTGATTGTAAGAGTTTTTTTGCCGTCAAGGTTAACCTTCATATAGGTTAAATCACCCTTCATAATATAAACAGTTCCGCCACCGAGAGTAATATTAAAGCACTCTGCATCAGTCACAAATCTGATTTCACAACAAGTTGCACTATGTATAATCCTTGTCTGATCCCATTTTTTTGTTTTTCTTGCAATTTCAGGATACCTTACAAGCATTTGTCCCCCATCATAAGGAATGGTCTCTGCTGTGTTAAAAAATTCTATATTTCTGTAAATCATATCATTTCCTCTTTTCCTTAGCATTATAGCATATTGCTATGCTAATGTCAATCTGATAATATTCAATAATTCGTATTTAAATTTACTTAAATAATCAACATCAATTTTTTCTTTTGCATACATATTCACTGTCTTTATCACTTTTCCGTTAAAAGATACTTCTGCAGTTCCGATAAGCTGGTTGATTTCTATTGGTGCATATATTTTTTCAGGCAAAAAATATTTTATTTCAAATTTATCATCTTTCATTACTGGTATGAATAATTCTTCATCAGGATATAAAGCAACCGCTTGTTTTTTACCAAATAAAACTGCTATATTTTCGTTATCAATTTCTATCTTTTTATTTTCTAAAGATGAAAAGCCAAAATCAAGAAGTTTTGTGTGATCCTGCCAGTCATTTGGTGCGTTAAGTGTTACACAAATGAGCGAAACACCATTTCTTTCCGCTGAAGAAACAAGACACCTGCCGTCTTTTTTTGTGAAACCTGTTTTAATGCCGTTTGCACCTTCGTACATTCTTAAAAGCTTATTATGATTTTTAAGAGTTCTTCCCCATTGATGGTCTTCCCATGGAATAACCTTTTCCTTTGTTGAAACTATCTTCCTGAAATGTTCATTTTTCATAGCATAGCCTGCAATCTTTGCCAAATCATATGCAGTAGTAAAATGCCCCTCTTCGTCAAGTCCGCTTGGATTTTTAAGAGCTGTGTTTGTTACACCAGCTTTTATTACAGTTTCATTCATCAGCTTTATAAAATCATTATATCCTTTGTGGTCTGCTATTGCAATTGCAGCATCATTTCCTGATGACAACATAAGTCCGTATAACAAATTTTCAAGTGTTTGTTTTTCCCCTTCTTCAAGCCAGATTGAAGAACCTTCAACATCTGCAGCCTTTTTGCTTGTTGTAACTATGTCTTCTACATTCATATTTTCTATGGCTGTAATTGCCGTAATAATTTTTGTCGTGCTTGCCATAGGCAATTTTTCATAAGCATTTTTTTCAAAAACTATTCGTTTGGTAATCGGCTCATAAAGTATTGCAGATTTTGCAGATATTTCAAAAGCATTTACCTTTAATCCCATATTTAAAATAAGAACAATAATACATATAATCCTTTTTAACAAAAAATCACCGCCCATACAGTTTATGGGCGGCGAATACATAATATTACATAACAAAGATTTTAATATTTACCTGATATTTCAATACAGTTGCCTGTTACATCAGCATTCACATAAATATATCCATTCTTTATTTCAACCTGAATTTCTTTGCCGTCCTGAACTGCTCTTGCATTTTCCCAATCTGACGGTTTTTTCACTTTAACCGTAAGAGGGAAATTGAAAATTTCTTCATCAAGTGTGTGTTTTACACTTACTGTTATTTTATTTCCTGAAGAAATAATATTAAGTTTGGCATTTTGTTTTTCTCTTAAATATTGAGTTGCCTCTGTAAAGGTTGCACACCATACTTTATCTGAAAGGGACTTAACATATGCCATATGTTCTTCACATACACCTTTTCTTATGCTGTATTCATGTCCGCTTGTTACCTCAGCATCATCATCAATAACACCGTGCCACAATTCAATAAACCAATTGTTTCCGTTTGTATTGCTGATAGCTTTATCAACCTGTTCATTAAACTCAGATAATGTTTTATAAGGTGTTGCAGTAAATGACGGCAATGTATACCACTGTGTTTCATCAGGGTTTACAGGGCTTATAAATCCGCTTGCATTTCCTCCTGCCGACCTTCCCGCATAATGCAAATCATTAGTTACATCAATTACCATGTCATTTGACTTTCCGTTTGGATAAGAGAAGGTTAATATATTTTGTTCAGGGAACCAATTTTTGAGCTGTTTATATGCACCGTTTATCTGCTCATCAACCTCATCTCTTGTTGCAAGCTCTGTATAGATTGAATGCTTTGTACCATGGTTTCCCAAATCAAAATTACCCTGAGCAAAAAGCTCCTGCCATTTCTTTACTGTATTCTCTACACCCTCAGAGCTGCTTGTAATAGGAGTTGTGTGCATTACCGCAGTACCCTTCACACCGTATTTCTCAAACTTCTCGTTATAAAACACTGCGGCATCATATTTTGAATCATCGAAAGTAAATGTAACTATCGCCTGTTTATCGTCGTAAATTTCAGCTATTTTTGCTTCGGCTTCTTTTCTTTCGATAATATAACCATCAATTTCAACCGCTGCAACATCTGGATTTATATTAACATTAAATTTAATATTTTCAGTTGATGTAGTCTGTTCATACTTGTTAATCTGTGCATCGCTTTCACCGACAGTTGAAACTGTTATAACTTCACCTGATTTATATGGCTTGAACTCAATTTCTGCAACACCGTTATATGTTGCATCTGTAACGCTTTGCGGAATATACCACATGCCTTTTTCCGTTTCGTATATCCACATACCGTCAACAAATGAAAGCCCTGCCGTTATAGCTATATCAACAGAGTTTGCAAGAGGCATTAAGTTTCCCAAGTCTTTCCACATAAATGCTTTTGCATATGCGGTATTTTCAGGAATATTTTCTGATATGAACTCTGTTGTGATTTCTTCTGAAGCAGTTGACATATAGCTTTCACAATCTATTGAAATCATATTGTAATTTTTATCATAATAGCCTACTGCAAGCATATATGGCTTTCCTGCATCTCTTGCTGCATTGTTTATCTGCGCCGTTACCAGTACAGTATTTCCCTTTTGTTCTGCACCTAAAGTACCTTCAAGATTAATAGTCTGCTTAAAGGCTTCAAAATAATTTCTTGCAGATTGTGAAATATCTGTATATTTTACTTTTACTCCGTCAATATATTTATCAATAAGCTTATAAACTTTTTCAATATCCTCAATAGAATTTACCAAAAGCATTTCTCTTTCAATTATTTCTATTTTTTCTGCAGCAGGCTCGTTAAATGCTGTTATTGCCATAACAGAACTGTAATTTATAACACTTCTTCCGCCCAGAATGAAATAAAAATTGTCATTATCCCCATTAACAGGCTTAATAGGAATATATCCTGCTCCTGCATAATATGTACTACTGCCTATGGTTGTTTTTGCATCAAGAACTGTACTGTCAAAATAATTTGCAAGTTCTGTATTTAATGACAACTCAAGCTCTGCAGCTTTTTTTGTTCCCGCGCCTGTTGTGTTGCCGTAAAAGGTTATACTTTCAAGGGCATTAATTCCCATTTCATCAATATCAAGCACGAATTCTCTTGAATAACCATCTCTTAATGCAGACTGTCTGTTAAAATAGTTGTTAGGATAAATCTGCATCGTTTTTGTTGGAGTTCCTATTATAACATTTTCCGAATTAAATTTAACATCATTAAAGTTTGCACTTTCTGCAGTTAATGTTTTTCCGAGAACACTGTTTATTTCTTCAAAACCTGCTTTTCCGTTTTCTGCCACATAGCTTTCAAGCTCTGCTTTTGAAACCTTTGTTATAAGAGAGCTTGCATCGTTGCCGATATTATCATAAACAACATATAAATACACTGTTTTTTCCACATCAGCATTGTTTTCATTCTTTCCCTTTATCACAACCTTTAAGCCATTGCCGTTTGTTCCTGATTCAATACATCCTGAATGAAGGAGAAGGGCAAGCTTTTCAGTTTTAAGAGAATTAAATGTGATTGTATTTACATCATTTGTTAAGCATACTGCATTATTAACAGTTTTTCCTGCCATAGGTATTCCGTCAAATCTGTAGTCAATCCCTGAGGTTGCTGTATAAATACCGCTTATTGAATCAGCTGACACCTCTGTATTCTTCAATGATGTAATAAACGCATCAGCTGAATCATTTACATATAAATAACCTTTATATCCAAATGTTCTTTTGCCTGTGCATAACAAGGCATCGTAAACTGTTTTATCCGCTGAATATGTATCTCCATAGGTTACAATGTTATCAGCAGTAAATTGAGAGCTTATGTCAATTGGATAAATTTCTCTCAACTGAAGATTTTCTAATCTTTCCGCTTCACCTTTATTGTTATCTATTTTCTGCTGAATATCATCAAACAAACCGTAATTCTTTATATAACTGCTATCAAGCAAGCTGTTTGCACTTAAAAGAGCATCCACTTTTGTCTTTAATGCATCAAATTCCGACTGGGTAGGCACAGTTTTATTATAAAGGTCAAGGATTTCAGCATCAATAGCATCAATTCTGTCCTGTAGGCTTTCGGCATTTGTTAATGTCATACCAAGAAGTGCCGCCGTACCACATTCTCTTTCTAAATCAAGAAAAAGAACATAGTCTGTATCACCTATTTTAATGGTATTATTACCATCATAGTTAAGCATAAGCATACCATGTACAACATTAGCTGTTGTAACTTTATAAAAACCGCCGCTTGACAAAATCATACTTGCAGGGTCTGTAAGCAAACCTGCCGCTCTTACACTTTTAACTGTCTTATTTCTGTCTGTAGGAATTGACAATGTGTATGCGTATATATTATAGTCCTGGTCTGCACTTGATGTTTTTCTCTGTGCTTCAACAAATTTTTCTGATGCTGTAGGCAGAAGAACAGGTACTTCTGAATAGTTTGCAGAAAGTTTGCTTATATCCACTTCCATAAGTTCTGAAAGTTTTTTACGCTCTGAGCTTGTTTCAATTTGATTATACTTTGTTGTTGCAAGATAGTTATTATATATGCTTGCATCTCCTGTGTTTGATTTATCCCAGTTTTTTGGTACAGATGTTACAGTTGTACCTGCAATCTGATTGTATTCATCCACATCTAATTCTGTTGTTTTTGACATTGCTTCTATAAAGCTGTCGTTTTTCAATATATCGTTATAAGTTCCAACAGGTACAGCATAAACTGAATCCTTAAAATCAGTAGTACATAAACCCGAAACACCATAATAATGAACAGGATTTAATTCACCTTCATACTGAACATAGAAATCGTGAAAGGTGTTAGATGTATTGAACAACCCTGTCATAAGCAGTTCAACAGAGTCTATTCCTGTTTTTTCTATGGTGTATTCTGCCTGAGATATAGCTGTTGAGGACGCTGTTATTAATTTTCCGTTCATATCAGTATATACCGCAGGTGCTGCTGCAGAAACTGTATTAAGTTTCTTCTCTGCATCAGTAAAAGCAGAGTTATCATATATAGCCCTGATAAGGAAGGCATTTCCTGCAGTTTCTCCGCTCTTTGCGATACCGCCAAGAGAAAACGGAATATTGTTTATTGTGTATGTATACTCTCCGTCACCTGATTTTGAAATCCCTGAGGTATCCTCTAATTTAGAAGTTTTAAAAGCCATTGTCATTTTTTCGCTTGGAAACTTATTTTCCCAGTTACTTATTGTAAAACCTTTATATGCAAGAATATTTGGATTTGACAATGTTGATGTGCCATACCAGCTTGCATTTTTCAAATCATCATCAGTGGCAAATAAATCCATAGGAAGCATAAGGTTATAAGTTTCATGTCTGCTTTTCAAATATTCAAGAATTTCTGAATTTCCTTCGGTGGTATTTGCAGATACAGTTGAAACCATCGAAAGTACCATTGTAAAAATTACAAACAACGCTGTTAATCTTTTCATAATTCATCCTCTCTTTCATACTCAATTATACAATAACAATAATATAACATCAAGGAAATTTACGAACAAAATATGGACATTTCCGACCATATTGTAAAAATCACCGCCCATAAACATTATGAGCGGTAAATCATTTCAATTCTATTAATTAAGTAAGTTCGTTAATTTCTCCATTAACTTCGCGTCAGGTACCGAGATATGTGCAAAAGGGAATTCTATGTTCATTGCATCATATTTTGTCTGACAAATTTTTCTGAAAGGTAAAAGTTCGATTTTGTCTACACAATGATGTTCATCTTTCAGCTTATTCAGTTTTTCTATATTTTCTTTGTTGTCATTTAACCCTGGAATAATTACCTGTCGTAAAGTCGCAGGAATATTCTGGCTACTGAGATAATGGAGAAACTTAAGTGGTAAATCAATACCAATTCCTACATTTTCCCTATAAAGGATATCCTCTGTGTATTTAATATCAAGAAGCACTCTATCTGTTACTGAAAGCAATTTTTTTGTTTCTTCGTTCAAAACACAACCTGAAGTATCCAGACATGTATTAATATTCTCACGATGGCACAACTTAAAAACCTCATGAGCAAATTCTGCCTGCAAAAGCGGTTCTCCGCCCGAAAGAGTTATGCCTCCATCTTTTGAAAAGTATTCTTTGAAGCGTGTAGCTTTTTCAACTATTTCAGACGGTGTATACAAAGTGCCGCAATTCATATTCCATGTATCAGGATTATGACAGCATTTACATCTTAAATTACACCCCTGCAAAAAAACCACATATCGTACACCAGGACCATCCAAAGTACCCATCGACTGAAAAGAGTGTACCCTTCCTGAAGCCGTTGCCATCACATTACCTCATGGAAGGTACGGCTTATAACTTCTTTTTGTTGTTCTCTTGACAGCTTATTAAAGTTAACCGCATAGCCTGATACTCTTATCGTAAGGTTAGGATATGCTTCAGGGTTTTCATAAGCTTTTATTAATGTTTCTCTGTTAAGTACATTTACATTGATGTGATGAGCTTTTTTGGAGAAATAACCATCAAGTATTGTAACAAGGTTTGAAATTCTTTCTTCTTCTGTTTTACCAAGTGCCTCCGGAGTAATTGAGAATGTATTGGAAATACCGTCTCTGCAATCATCATAGCTTAATTTTGCAACAGAGTTAAGTGATGCCAAAGCACCGTTTTCTTCACGGTTGTGCATTGGGTTTGCACCAGGTGCAAAAGCACCGCCCGCTTCTCTGCCGTCAGGTGTTGCACCGGTGTTCTTTCCGTACATAACATTTGATGTAATAGTAAGAACTGAAAGTGTATGTATAGCATCACGATATGTCTTGGATTTACGAAGTTCTGTAATAACCTTGTGTGTCATATCCTTTGCAATTAAATCAACACGGTCATCGTCGTTTCCGAATTTAGGAAATTCACCCTGAATATCAAATTTTGTAATATAACCTTTATCATCTGCAACAGGCTTTACCTGTGCGTATTTTATAGCACTTAAAGAATCAGCTACAACAGAAAGTCCTGCAATACCAAATGCCATAAAGCGCTCAACCTCTGTATCATGAAGTGCCATCTGGATTTTTTCATATGCATATTTATCGTGCATATAATGGATGATATTCATAGTATTTACATACAGTTTACTGAGCCACTTGATATAAATATCAAATCTTTCCATAACTTCATCGAAGTCAAGCTTATCTGTGTTCATAACAGGCATCTGCGGTCCGATTTTCATCTTACTTGTTGTATCATAACCACCATTGATTGCAATAAGAAGCAGTTTTGCAAGATTACATCTTGCTCCGAAAAACTGCATCTGCTTACCTATTTTCATTGCAGACACACAGCATGCAATTGCGTAATCGTCGCCATATATAGGTCTCATTACATCATCATTTTCATACTGGATTGAGTCTGTATCAGCTGACACTTTTGCACAGAATTTCTTGAAGTTTTCAGGAAGCTCTGTAGACCATAAGATAGTAAGGTTAGGCTCAGGAGAAGAGCCAAGAGTATAAAGTGTATTCAACATACGGAAGCTGTTCTTTGTTACAAGAGTTCTTCCGTCTTCACCCATACCACCTACTGCTTCGGTAATCCACATAGGATCTCCGCCGAAAAGCTCGTTGTATTCAGGTGTACGCAAATGACGTGCCAGACGAAGCTTCATAACAAAGTCATCCATAAGTTCCTGAGCGTTTTCTTCTGTTAAGATTCCTTTTTCTATATCGCGTTCGATATAAATGTCAAAGAAGGTACTTACTCTGCCAAGTGACATAGCCGCACCGTTTTGTTCTTTGATAGCTCCAAGATATGCAAAATATGTCCACTGAATTGCCTCGCGGGCATCCTTTGCAGGCTGTGAAATATCAAAACCGTGCATCTGTGCCATTTCCTTGAGAAAACCAAGGAATTCAATCTGCTTGTAAAGCTCTTCGTCAAGTCTGACTGTTTTTGTATCAAAGTCTCCTTTTTCAAGAGCTTTTTTATCATTGATTTTTTCTTCAATAAGATGGTCAACACCATAAAGTGCCACACGACGATAGTCACCAATAATTCTTCCTCTGCCATATGCATCAGGAAGACCTGTTATTACATGGCATTTACGGGCAGCACGCATTTCATCTGTGTATGCACGGAAAACACCGTCATTATGAGTTGTACGGAATTTAAATTCCTCTTCAATCTTTCTTCCAAGCTTGTATCCGTATGATTCACAAGCCTGACGAGCCATTCGTATACCGCCAAAAGGATTTACACCTCTCTTAAGAGGGCGGTTGGTCTGAAGTCCTACAATAAGCTCATTTTCTTTATCTACATACCCTGGTGAATAACTTGTAAGAGATGATACTGTTGCAGTATCAATATCAAGCACACCGCCATACTGACGCTCCAGTTCAAAAAGAGACTGTACTTTTTTCATAAGACTTTTTGTTCTTTCTGTTGCATCCTTAAGAAAAGCTTCGTCTCCTGTGTATTCTTTATAGTTTTTCTGTATAAAATCTCTTACATTTATTTCATCTTGCCATATACCTTCAGCAAATCCGTTCCAATTTTCGTGTTTCATATGGTATACCCCCCTTGTAAAATAACATATTTATGGTTAAAAAAGGCGACTCAGCTTTATCAAGTTGAATTGCCCAGACGGTCGGCTATAACATTTACATTCCCTTGCGGTTACCCGCTCATCCGTCAGTAGTGTAAATGGTGTATTGTTATTATATAGCATATATTGTGGTTTGTCAAGAAAATCAATTCAAAGCAACACAACATACATTATTTCTTTACACTTATCTCCTCTGCACCCACACTTCTTGATATATAATTAACTACGATGGTAAAGCAAGTTTTATGATGAGTCCTTCAACGGGCTGTGTCGTCATCTTTTCAACTTTAAAATCCACCTTTCACCTCTTCATAGCTTTTTCTGCTGAAATAAGCAATAAATTTCCCAAACCGCAACAGCACACTGCCTCACCTATACCAACCGTCAGCACCATATACCAGTATGCTGAATCAAGATGATATGCATATTTCAGTACCAGTGGTACAATTATCATATTTGAGATAACAGGCGGTATGCTCACAAGATATTTGTTTTTCCTTAAAAGCCATGAGCATATTGCTCCCAGAAGTGTTGCTATACTTCCAAAAATTATATCAATCGCAACAGCTCCCGTAAGAATGTTGGCAATTATGCATCCGATAAAAAGTCCCGGAATTGCAGCAGATGTAAAATACGGCAGGACGGTTAAAGCTTCTGAAAGTCTGAATTGTATTGCTCCTCCCGAAAGACCCGCAATTGCCGATACAAGCGTAAGTGCCACATAAAGAGCAGCAATAATGCCTGCAGTTACTACAGTTTTTGTTTTCATATTAATTTCTCCTTTAGTTTTGTTTTTAGTTATGACAGAACTGTCACACCAGTGAGGAAGGTCTCGAACTCACTTCAGTAAATTATATAACTTATTGTAAATAAAGTCAACATTGACTTTAAAGCTCAAATATTATATAATACTATTAATAATACGCTAAGGTAGGGAGTGTTTAAATGAAATCACAGAAGATGAAGGCTTTATTTTTAAGGCAAAGCTACATAGATTCATGGCACAGCTATAAACAAAGTCTTACTAAAAAAAGCTTTATAAGGTGGGATTATATAATTCTGACTGCATCTAACGAAGCTCAGGCAAAAACCTATGAAGCTCAGATTGAAGACCGCATAAAAGGCGGTTATCTTCCTGCTTCAACCCATTATGCCGTACTTCCTGACCCCAATGGAAAAAGAGTTGGTTCAGGCGGTGCTACTTTTAATGTTCTCAGATACATAAAAGAACATACAAAAAATGAGAGCTTTGCAGGAAAAAGAATTCTTGTAATACATTCAGGCGGTGACTCAAAAAGAGTACCTCAGTATTCTGCCTGCGGAAAACTTTTTTCACCTGTTCCAAGAATGTTACCTGATGGAAGACGCTCAACACTTTTTGATGAATTCATTATTGCAACAAGTAATATACCTTCAAGATTAAAAGATGGTATGCTTGTTCTTTCGGGCGATGTACTTTTATTGTTCAATTCACTGCAGATTGACTATCATTCAGACGGAGCTGCCGCTATTTCTATAAAAGAGAATGTGCAGACAGGTAAAAATCATGGTGTTTTTGCCACAGATGAAAACGGCTATGTAAGCAACTTTTTGCACAAATGTTCCGAGGAACAGCTTCGTGCTCACGGTGCAGTTAATGAACAGGATAATGTTGACCTTGACACAGGTGCAATCTTAATGAGCAGTAAAATGACAGAAGATTTATATACACTTGTTGATACAGAAGAAAAGTTCAACAAATTTGTTAACGAAAAATCAAGAATAAGCTTTTATGCCGATTTCCTCTACCCTCTTGCAAGTAAATCCACTCTTGAGCAGTATTACAATGAAACTCCTGAGGGTGACTATACTCCTGAACTTAAAGAATGCAGAACCCTTATATGGGAAGCTCTCAGCAAATATTCGCTTTATATGATTAGCCTCTCACCTGCCCAGTTCATTCATTTTGGTACAACAAGAGAGCTTTTAAAACTGGTTACCGAAGAGATTTCATCATATGAATTCCTTGACTGGAAAAAGCAGGTTGCCTCAACCAAAAGTTTAACACTTGACTGTGCATTAAGCAACAGCTTTATTGACAAACAGGCTGAAGTTGACAGTACAAGCTACATTGAAGACAGTTACATTATCGGTAATACAAAAATTGGTAAAAACTGCGTTATATCAAATATGTATCTTGAAGATGCAGTTGTTGAAGATTATACTGTTCTTCACGGTCTTAAACTCCAGAACGGAAAATATGTTGTAAGAAAATACAAAACAGATACAAATCCTAAAGTAGATGATTTCTGGAATGAAAAAATCTTCCCTGTATGCGATACTCTTGAAGATTCATATAACAATAAACAGGGCGAGCTGACAAGCCTTGCAGACAGTTATAACATGGCTGATACTAAATTTATAATGGAATATCAGAAGAAGTTACAGAAGGATATCAGCATCCAGAATTTCATTTATGATATTGCGGCTAAAAAACCTCATCACATTGTTATGGCTGATTTCAATAACATTTCTCTTGACAAAGAACAGGAAAAAGAACTGAACAACTTTGCAAAGAAAGCAGACTTTGAAATCAAATCAAGAATATATTATTACCTTTCACTTTTAACTAAAGACAGAGAAAAATACAGTGACCTTTGCTTTGAAACTATTCAAAAGAGTATTATGGCAAACTCTGCGTCAGGAATAAAATATAATCCTAAACTAAAAATTGCAAAAGAAAGTGTAGTTGCAAATCTTCCTGTAAGAGTTAATTTTGGCGGTGGCTGGTCAGACACTCCGCCATACTGTAACGAAAACGGCGGAACAGTTATAAATGCCGCAATCACATTAAGAGGAAACAAGCCTATAATAGCAAGACTAAAAAAGCTTGATGAACTTTGTATAGAACTTTCAAGCGTTGATGCCAACAATGCAAAGCACAAATTCACTTCTACAAAGGATTTACAAAATTGTTCAAACCCATTTGACCCATTTGCACTGCACAAATCCGCACTTATTGCATGCGGAATTATTCCTAAATCTGATAATATTTCACTTGAAGAAATATTGACAAAAACAGGCGGCGGTTTCTCTCTTGAGACTGAAGTATTAAATGTTCCAAGAGGAAGCGGTCTTGGTACAAGCAGTATTTTAGCTGCAACTTGTGTTAAAGGAATATACGACTTCTTTGGTATTAAAGCCGAAGATAATGAATACTATGAAAAGGTTATGTGCGTTGAACAGCTTATGTCAACAGGCGGCGGCTGGCAGGACCAGATTGGCGGATTTACAGATGGTGTTAAGTTCATAACAACTACTCCCGGTCTTACACAACACATAAATGTTTCACATATTGAATTATCTGAAGACACAAAAAAAGAACTTAATGAAAGATTTGCACTTATATACACTGGTCAGAGACGACTTGCGAGAAATCTTTTAAGACAGGTTGTGTCAAAATATCTTTCATATGATGAAGTTACTGTTGATGTTCTCAACAAAATACAAAGACTTGCGTTTTTAATCCGTTTTGAGCTTGAAAAGGGTCATATTGACGCTTTTGCAAAGCTTCTGACAGAACATTGGGAGCTTTCTCAGCTTCTTGATAAGGGTTGTACAAATACATGTATAGACCAGATTTTCCTTTCTATTGAGGATATGATAGACGGTAAATTTATTGCAGGTGCAGGCGGTGGCGGTTTCCTTCAGGTTATACTTAAAAAAGGTGTAACAAAGGAAATGCTTTCTGAAAGACTTAAATCTGTTTTCCAGGATAGTGGTGTTGATGTGTGGGAATCAGAATTCCTATTTTAAAAAGAGACGCATATGCGCAATGTCATTAAGTTAAGACAAACAAAAAGAATCGAGTTTAGAAATAAACTTGG
>CAZMRY010000009.1:0-31507 GCA_964568815.1 uncultured Eubacteriales bacterium
TATAACTTCCTTTTTCGCACTCTGCCAGGGTGTCGATAGGTTTATCGACACCCTGTAACTATGCCAACCATTATGGTTGGCATAGTTAATCTCGTTGCTGAGTGTCCTTAAGGACACTCAGCTTATATGCACAGGTGTTTGCCCTTCTTCCGAATTTATCCACTACATCAAATCTAACATAAAAATCTTCATCAGGTAAGATTTTAAACTTAGCTGTGTTTTCTCCTTCAGGGTTGTGTGCCAACTGCTTTTCAACACGCCTTCCTTTTGTGGACATTACAGCGTATTCACCTTTCTCAAAGGTCATATATGCTATATCGTTTTCTATATAAAGATTTTTTATAACAGGTCCGGTTGATGCGTAGAAATTATGGTTTTCAAGAGATGTTATAATAGTTTTATAATCTAATTTGTCTGCATTTATCATAACAAATCCACCACAGGTTGAGCTAAGACGGTGATTATCGTCTGTTGCTGTGCATGCAATGTTGTGACCCGCACGCAGGAAATCGTCAAATACATTGATGTCGTATTCGTAAAGTCCTCCCATATTGCACTCATTATTATAGATTTCCACAGCCCATAAGCCTTTATAATTTAAGTAGTCGCTTGCGTTTTCAAGGGACCATCTGGGGTGGTTATAGGAAACAAGAAAGCCTTTTTCATTGGCTATACTTATCATTTCATTTATTTTTTCGTGGGTATATTCCCTTTGGTATTCTCCGCAGGTGTGCTTTATCATATTTTTGTTTTTTTCATTAACATAATGGTCGTAAGCGGAGCTATAGCACGGAGTGTCGATGTTGTAAGGTTCTTTGGCATAAAAATTCAGGTGACAGACCTTCATATCTCTTTTTTTAAGAGAGGAACAGTCCTGAAACTCCTTAATCCCAACCTCGCAGGAAGTGATTGTTAAAAAATCCTCGTCATTGAGATAAGAGTTATCAACTAAATGCTCATGGTCTGTATAGGCAACCACAGAGTAACCATTTGCCTTGTAATGCTCTTTAACCTCCTGAGGGGTCATATGTCCGTCTGAGTTGGTGGTATGGCAATGAAGATTTGCTTTATAATAATTTTTACTTCCGTCTAAAAGTATTTTTTTCATAGCGACTTACCTTCCTTTATACTATTCATTTCAAGCAATTCTGAAAAATCATAAATATAATAGTCTGTTATGCTTTTTATATCTCTTATATAATCATCAGATGATGAATCATAAACTCCGCATACTGTCATTCCTGCCGATTTTGCAGTTTTATCGGCATTGTAGTTATCATCAAGAAATAATATTTCTTCGACAGGCTTACCTATTTTGTCAGCAGCCATTTTATAAATTTTTGTATCAGACTTTGTTGTATTAAAATCATCACAGGACCATACATTTGTAAATATATCAAATATTTCAAGTCTTTTCAGGCATACGTCAAGCACTAAGTGAGGGCTTGCGGTTAAAATGTTAAGGTCTGCACCCTGTTGCTTCAGTTTTTTTAAAGTTGTAATAACATTTGCCTTTGCAGGAATATTATGTGCATACTCATTATAGGCATATTGCATCATTAATGAAACCAATTCCTCTTCCGGCAAGGAAACACCCAGCTCCTTAAAATATTTGGCAGTTCCCAGATAACCAAGAGGTGTAATTGTTTTTACAATGTCATTTTCGTATTTGATATTGTTTTCATCTAAAATTCTCAATATAACAGAAATGAAAGAAGGCATAGAATCTACAAGGGTTCCGTCAAAATCAAACAGGTATGTTTTAAACTTCATTTTTATTTGCCTCCGAACAAATCATAGTATAACCAGAGAACAGAATATCTGTCTTTTAAGTCTTTGGCGTAAAAAACAGCATCATTTATCTTTTCAGCTCCGTATAAATCGTAAAATTTGCTCATATCAATTTCTGCAAGGGCGAGCATTTTTATTATTTCCTCAGCACTTGGTGTTTCGGACAAAATCTGTCGGATTTCTGCTTCCTTTTCTATATATATATTAAGTCTGTCAGCACCGTAATTTCCAACCTTGTCCTGAAGTGCAATACAACCATTTGCAACTGATTTATAGATTGTATTCATCTTTTCGGTATAGTCAGCCCTTGAAAGACGGAAAATATTGTCAGGAAAGCTTGAATTTAATATTTTTTCTCTTATTTCACAAGTTATAACGGTTGAATAAGCAACATCTAAGCCGTGTGGAAAATATGGCTCTGAATTAACGATACCAACTATTTCAAAGAAATGGGAAAGGTGATGCTCGCTGCCGGAGGCAGGTCTTGATGACCCTGCAAAGCTCATCATAATTCCCACCACGATAAGAGCCTCCATAAGTGCCTTTACGCTGTTTTCGTCACGATTTAAAAGACCTTTTGCCGTATTTAAGGTGTTTTCAATCATCTCATAGGTTGTATCGTAGATATACTGACAAAAATA
The DNA here is from genome assembly GCA_964568815.1 of uncultured Eubacteriales bacterium. Lineage (GTDB taxonomy): Bacteria > Bacillota > Clostridia > RGIG6154 > RGIG6154 > RGIG8700. Next base: position 2,433 of record CAZMRY010000009.1, read on the forward strand.
TTCGCCGTTTACTGCTCTGCTAAGCTTCCAATCACAGAGGGCGGAAAACTTTCCTATAATATCGCCATAGCCTGCTTTTATCATTTCCATAGGTGCAGTTTTAAGAACCTCTGTATCTGCAAGAATAGCTTTTGGCAAGCCTGCTTTTACGGTTTCTTTCATTCCGCTTAGTATCATTGCAGCGCCGTCTGAAGCATATCCGTCCATAGAAGGAGCGGTAGCTACTACGATATAAGGAATGTTTGCAAAAAATGATACATATTTACATAAATCCTGAATAACGCCCGAGCCTATACCTATAATCAGCTCTATGCCTTCTGAATTTTCTCTTACTTTTTCTATGGCGGTTTCGTCAGGAATAAGAACGGTTTTACCGCTGAAAATTACTTTTCTTACTGTTTTACCGCAAAGAGCAGTTTCGGTCTGCTCTCCTGCTACGGCAAAAGTATTTTCGTCAGCCACAATTAAAATGTTTTCCTTTTGCTCACAAAGAGCAGTTAATCTAAAAATCGCTCCCTTTTCTATGTATACATATTCAATGTTGCAATGATGTGTTTTTCCGCAGGGACATTCTTTAGCACACAAAAGCTTGTTTATATCCATGATATTTGTCTCCTTTCGGTCTTTACTTTTTTGGATGTTTATATTATAATAACATTATCAAAACAAGTCAACAATTTCACATAAAACAATCAAATTATTGACAAATCTGTATATTTTTTTGAAAAACAATCAAAAACAATCATTTAAAAGGGAATATATTATGCTGAAAAATGAAAGAGAAAGAGAAATAATAAATATTTTAAAAAATGAGGACAGCTTTATAACCGTCAAGGAGCTTTGCAAAAGACTGTATGCAAGCGAATCAAGCATAAGAAGGGATTTGACTTCTCTTGAAAACAGAGGGCTTGTTAAAAGAACCTACGGCGGAGCGGAATTGATTACCAAATTTTCAAATGTAGTTTCATTTAACAAAAGATACCATCAAAACATTGAAGCAAAAAGAGAAATTGCAAAAAAAGCTGCAAAGCTTATAAAAGACGGAAGTGTTATATTTTTAGATCAATCATCAACCACTTTTTACCTTGCAAATGAAATAATAAACAGAAGTTCACTTACGGTTGTTACAAATAACATAGAAATTTTATCTTTACTGTCAAATTCAGGGATAAAGGTTATATCCTCAGGAGGAATTTTAAGTCCTGAAAACCGCAGCTGTCTTATCGGGGACGATGCCCGAGGTGTGTTTGAAAATATTTATGCAGATGCCCTCTTCTTTTCAGCTAAATCCTTATCTGACGAGGGAGTTATATCCGACTGCACCCGTGAAGAGGTTGCACTGAGAAATTCTATGTTTAAAAACTCAGCGAAAAAGATATTTTTATGTAACAGCGAAAAAATCGGCACACAGTCAGCCTACAAGCAATGCACCTTGTCTGATATTGATTATCTGGTAAGTGAAAATGAAAAAGCAAAAAAATTCACCGCCTGCTCAGACACATTGAAAATTCTGTAGAATTATAAAAACAACAGCCTTTAAACTTTTGAGGAAAGGAATGATAATATGAAAGCACTTGTAACAGGGGCAAGTTCGGGGATTGGCAGAGCCATTGCATACAGGCTTGCAGAAATGGGGTATGACCTTATTTTAACCGCAAGAAGTGAAGCTCCTATGGTTGAGATAAAAAACAACATCAAAACAAATGCCGAGATAATTGCGGGTGACCTTGCAGACAAGGATTTCTGCATATCTCTTGCAAAAAAGGCAGGAGAGGTGGACATCTTAGTTAACAATGCAGGCTTTGGTGTTTTCGGCAAGGCAACTAAATCTGACCTTGAAACGGAGCTTAAGATGCTTGATGTTAATATAAGGGCGGTTCATATTCTCACAAAGCTGTTTTTGAAAGAGTTTGTAAAAAAAGACAGTGGCTATATATTGAATGTTTCTTCCTCTGCGTCTTTTTTCCCCGGTCCTTTATTTGCGTCTTATTATGCAAGCAAGATTTATGTCAAAAGGTATTCTTACGGTTTGTGCGAGGAGCTGAGACGCATGAAATCAAAGGTAAAAATATGCTGCCTTTGTCCAGGGCCTGTTAACACCCATTTCAATGATGTTGCAAATGTTAAATTTTCGGTTGATGCGATGTCTGCGGAATATGTGGCAGATAAGGCAATAAAAGGACTTCTTGCGGGCAAGCAGTGTGTAACACCCGGCTTTTTGATTAAATGCACAAGAATCTTAGGCAAAATTCTCCCTGACAGACTTTCTGCAGTCTTTGTTTATAAAATACAGAAACGGAAAACTTGACAAAAGTAAAAAGTATGATACAATGTAGTTGTGGTAGTATAGCTATCGCAACTATATTTATTTTACAAAGGAGTGATTGTCCTAATGGACGGGAGTAGTTTACCTCTAAGTGTTTTACTACTTGTTTTGCTGATTGCATTATCTGCATTTTTCAGCGCATCGGAAACGGCGTTTGCGTCGTACAACAAAATGAGAATAAAAAGCGAGGCAGAAGATAAAAAAGCCGTAAAGGCTCGCCGTGTGCTTTCTCTCAGCGAAAACTATGAAAAGCTTATTTCAACAATTCTTATAGGCAACAACATTGTAAACATCGTTGCTACGTCTGTTGCGACCTTGCTTTTCACTCACCTTTTACCTGAAAACGAAGCCCTTGCGGCTACACTTTCAACTGTGGTTATGACCCTTGCAATCTTAACCTTTGGTGAAATAACACCAAAAACCGTTGCAAAGCGTATTGCTGACAGTTTTTCAAAAAAGGTGGCAAATTCTCTTACGGTACTTACAATTCTCTTCACACCGCTTACATTCATCTTCAATTTATGGCAAAAATTTATCCTTAAATTCTTCAAGGACAACGGAGAAGCTGCTGTTACAGAAGATGAAATTATAACGGTTGTTGAAGAAGCTGCAGAAGATGGTGAAATTGACGAACAGGAGAGCGAGCTTATCAAAAATGTTATTAAGTTCAGCGACCTTGATGTTAACGACATTTTAACACCTCGTGTTGATGTTGCGGCTGTTGATATTAACTGGAACAAAGAGAAAATTGCGAAAGTTTTTGCTGACACAGAATTCTCAAGACTTCCTGTTTACGACGAAAGTATAGATAATATCGTGGGCATTCTTTACCAGAAGGATTTCTATAACCACCATGAACTTCCGGTATCGGAGCTTGTGAAATCCGTTAAATTTATCTTCTCTTCTATGAAGATTTCAAGACTTTTAAAGCTTTTCCAGGAAAGCAAATGCCATATGGTTGTTGTTAATGACGAATACGGTGGAACAGAGGGTATTGTTACCCTTGAGGATGTTATTGAATCTCTCGTTGGCGAAATCTATGACGAGCACGACGAGGTTGTTGAAGACATTGTCAAGCTTTCTGAAACCAGCTACAAGGTGCTTGGAAGCACGAGCATTGACAAATTCCTCGAAACCTTTGAGCTTGAGCTTGAAGATGAAGACGACGACTCGGACATTACAACAGTCAGCGGATTTGCCGCTCACAATCTTGAAAAAATCCCTGATGAGGGCGATGTTTTTGAGCACAAAAACCTTAAAATCAAAATCACAAAAACCGACAGTAACCGCGTACTTGAGGCAATGGTCGAAGTATTACCTGTTACTGAAGAGGAAGAAAAGGACCGCTGAGCGGTTCTTTTTTGTTGTGAAAAGGAAACGGCAGGAGCAACCACCTGCCCTGCGATGCATTTTTGTGTTATAATCTTAATCTGCTTGTAACACGCCTGTAACAATAGTATGCTATAATGCATATGTAAGATAAGAAAAAAGTCTAAAAGGAGGCGGAAAGCTATGAAAAAATCAATGTCAGTTTTACTTGCTATATTTCTTTGTATGTCAAGCTTTGTTTGCTTTGCCGCACCTGCTTCTTTAGACCCTGCTGCTCAGTCAACTGCAAGTAATCTTATCGTTATAACAAACCCACCTTCAATTTCTTCAACTACCCAGAAGGGCGTTGTTTTTTGCGGATATGGTGAGTCTGGTGTTAAGGTTACATTCTATAAATACAATCCTTTAACAGGTCTTTACCACCCAATGACTTTAAACGGAAACAACATTTCCCTTGACATTGTTTATCAGTCAGGGCTTTTCTGGAAAAAGATTGATTTTTCAGCCGGCAACCACAAGGTTATAGTTTATGCTGAAAAAGGTGACAGAGTGCAGATTGTAAAGAGAGAAATTAATGTATTATCTCCTGGTATTGCAGACAACCTCTTTGACTACACTTTAAACTTCAGACCTGCATATAAATAATATGAAAAAAGAAAGCATCAAAACTCTGCTTCTTATATCTCTTGTAATATGCAGTGTGGTTTTAACAACACAAATATGGTTTAATGAGAAATTATGGTCATCAGACTATGATTTCTTTTCTGTATTTAAAGATAAAATTTCCTCAGTTTTTATCGGAAATTCAGATGACCCCCTCAGCATAAGAGATACAGGTGCATTCAACAGTATTTTTGCTCCAAACACCATACTTTTATCAGACAGTTCAGGCAGATCTCTTTATGATTCCTCAACCGATGAGGGTGCAACTATAAATCTTGTTATAAACGATGTTATAAAAACAGCCTTGTCAACAAAGACTGTTTCGCCTGTAACAGAAGATGAATGGAAAAGTGTTATTAAATCAAATAACATTTACGCAGACTATCATGTTCCTGTAAGTGTTGTTGCAATCGGTAATTTTCTTGAAGCTGATACCGTAAAAACTGAAGGCTTTTTAAACTTCGACAAAATTCTCATTGACTGTGAAAAGCTTTCAAACACTATTATTCCTGTTTATTTCAGAGACAGCAGTACAAACAGCCACTACAGAATAAACACATCCTTTGACAAGGCTGAACTTTCAAAGCTTTTTGAAAACACAAAAGAAGATTTAAACCTTTCCTATTCCTTTGAGCTTGGTCTTGATAAAAAGGCTCAGGGCGAGGGAAGTAAGCATCAGAGTGTACTTCTTGACTCTTATGTTCTCCTTTCACTTGATGAAACGCCTATGAACTCAATCAAGGGTGAAAAGCTCGATATCTTAAGCAACACAGACCATATTCTTGAAAGCTTTGGTTACAACAAGAAAACCGTAAGAAAATTTACTCAGACAAACGGAACCGAAAACTATATAGACTCTAAATCAACACTTGTAATTAATCCTGAAGGTTTTATTGAATATACTGCAGTTTCTGATTCAAGCGGTCTTAAAATCGGTGACGATTCTGACATTACAACTGCAGCGGCAGGTGTTGCAAGCCTTATAGATACTGTGCTTTCTGAATTTTACTTAAATTCAGGCACAAAGCTTTTTATAAGCTCACCGCTTACTGAGACTGATTCAAGCACCCATAAACTTACATTCAGCTATCTTTTTGATGCAATAAGAATAAACAGCGACAGTCCTGACTGCACAGTTACGGTAACAGACGGTAAAATAACATACCTTAAGCTTTATATTAAGAATTTCTTTGTATCTGCACAGGAAGCTCCCACAAATGTTCTTGATATTATAGACAAAGCCTATACAAAAAATGCAAGCAATTCAACGCTTATTATAAATGATTTAAGCACAGGCTATGTTCAGTATGGAAACAGCTATAAAAAGGTATGGCTTGTTTCCACTGACTCAACCCCTGAACCGATAGTAATAGAATAAGGAAACTGTTTACGGTTTCCTTTATTTATAAGGAGAAAAAATGGTAAGAGAACTTTTAAGCCCTGCAGGAGATTTTGACTGTTTAAAAGCCGCTGTATCTGCAGGTGCAGATGCAATATACCTTGGCGGCAGCCGTCTTAATGCAAGGGAAAGTGCAAAGAACTTCAGCGATGAAGAGCTTGCTCTTGCAGTTAACTACTGTCATTTAAGAGGTGTTAGGGTTTATATAACTTTAAACACCGTTGTATCAGACAGAGAAATTACAGAGCTTGAAGATTATATCAAAAACTTAGCAGAAATAAATATAGATGGTGTTATTCTCCAGAGTCTTGGTCTTGCATCTTGCGTAAGATGTATTGCACCAGACCTTGAAATTCACGCAAGCACACAGCTTACTGTTCACAGTTTAGACGGTGTTCTTAAAATGCAGGAGCTTGGTTTCTCAAGAGCAGTTCTTTCAAGAGAGCTTTCTGCAAAAGACATAAAATACATCTGTGAAAATTCTCCTATTGAAATCGAAGCTTTTATTCATGGTGCACTTTGTATGTGCTATTCAGGACAGTGCTATTTCTCAAGCATTATCGGTCAAAGAAGCGGTAACAGAGGCAGATGTGCACAGCCTTGCCGTCAGCCTTATAAAAACGGCTACGAGCTTAGCTTAAAAGACCTTTCTGTTGCAGATATGTTTAAAGAATATTTATCCCTTGGTGTTACATCCTTTAAAATCGAGGGAAGATTAAAAGACCCTGCATATGTATACGGTGTTACAAGCATATACAGAAGGCTTATTGATGAAAACAGAAATGCCACAAAAGATGAAATGAAATACCTTGAAGCTCTTTTTTCAAGACAAGGCTTTACAAGAGGTTATCTTGAGGGTAAGCCCTCAAAGGCTATGTTTGGAATAAGAACACAGGAAAATAAGAACTTAACTGCATCTCTTGAGAAATTCAGTCTTTCAGAAAAAGAAATTAAAGTTTCAGCAGAGTACGAAATAGACGAAAACAACATAAAAATCAAGTTTATCAAGGATGAGGTTTCATATCTTACGCAAGATGTTGGAGCAGAGCCTGCACAAAACAGAGCAACCACAAAAGAAGATGTTGAAAAACAGCTTAAAAAGACAGGCGGAACCGGTTTTGTTGTAAAAGATATAAAAGGAATTCTTAAAGACAATCTGTTTATCCCTCTTTCAAAGCTTAATGAAATAAGAAGAAATGCTATAGAGGGTTTAAAAGAAAAGCTTGTTGAAGGTAAAAATATCGAGACCTGCAGCCTTGATATAAAACTTGAAAACAAAGTCTTTGAAAAGCCTGTTTTCAATTTCCATTTCAGCAATTTACAACAGTACAAAGATTCAAAATCCGTTCATCACCTTGCAGAAAATATATTTTTACCCATAGAGCTTGTTGGTTGTGTGGAAAATGTATCTTTCTCTATGCCGAGAATTGTAACTGACAGCGAAAAAGAAAAGATAATTGATTTTCTGAATATTGCAAAGGAAAAGGGCGTTAAAAAAATTCTTTGTAACACCACAGACCAGATATATACAGTTAAAAATATGGGTTTTGAGCCTGTAGGTAATTTTACTTTAAATATTTTCAATTCATACGATTTAAAAGTCTTTAAAGAAATGGGATTAAACAGCACAACCCTTTCCTGCGAGCTTTCTGCATCAAAAATACGGGATATTAAAAAGCCAATTAATACAAATATGATTGTATATGGCAGACTTCCTTTAATGGTAACAGAAAACTGTATCATAAAAAACACAGGAAAGTGCTTTGATTTTAAAGGTTACTATGAACTTACTGACAAAACAGGTCACACTTTCCCTGTAATGTGCCATTATCCTCACAGAAACATAATTTTAAACTCAAATCCTATATATGTGGCAGACAAATTAGAGGAACTTGAAAAGTGCAATGTGTATGGCTATGATTTTCTCTTCACAACAGAAACAGGAAAAGAAGCTGCCTGCATTGTAACTTCATATATTAATAAAGAAAAAACAACAAACCCTTTCACAAGAGGCTTGTTGTTTAAGAATGTTTTATAAATACATTTGTCATTCTGAAGAATGACAAATGTTGCAAATAGCATATCATTGTAGGGGACATTCATGAATGTCCCGCGGGCGGTTCGTGAACCGCCCCTACGAAAATGTTTCAATAAATTTGTGGAAAAATAACCCACCTTGTAGGGAACGGATTTATCCGTTCCGTTTTTGTTCATAGGCTTATTCCCTATATCTTGTATGCTTTTTCGGTTGGTATAGCAAATGTAATTCCATTCGCATTTGAAGTAAGACCGAATTGTTTGTTTACCTCTTCCATTATCTGTTTGCTTGTTTCAAGAGGGGCTAAAATTACAATTATTTCTCTTTCTTCGTCCATTTCTTTTGTGCTTATATCACCCATAAGTTCAACATCTGCAAGTCTTCCTTTTATAACAGTTCCGCCTGTTGCACCTGCTTTTCTTGCAACCTGCATAACATCTCCGCTATATCCTTCGTTTACAGATATAATTATTAAATTATTGTGATGTTCGTTTTTCATTGCTCCGTCTCCCTTATCTGACTTTTTCTCGTTGTTAAAGCTTAAAACTTCGGTTAAGAGCCTGTTAACTGCTGAAAGCCTTAAAACTATCATAAGACCGCCGTATTTGCTGTGGCTCTCAAATTTCTTGCCGAAATTTGCCATCATATCTTTAACATTTTCTTCCATACCCAGACTTATTACAATATCTTTTTCCTTTGTGCCAAGTCCGAATATATCCAGCATTTCGGTAGGTGCTGTTCCCATACCCACACATTGAAAATTGACCTTGATATCAATTCCCTGTAATTCTTTAATGAGTTTTTTACCTTTGTCTCGTTCAACTATAGACAAAAGGAGCATAGGTCTTTTATTCATAAGCTTCATCCTCCTCATCAAAGAAAATAATGTCGTCTTTAGTCATCTTAATACCTGTATGGAATTTCTTCATTAATCTGTGGTGCTGTCTTCTTTCATAAAGACCTAAAATCTGTATTGTGATAAGAGGTGTCATTGCAATCATTGCAACAATACCAAAGGCATCTGTCATAACATTGCCGCCCATTGCCTCGCATGCGCCCATTGCAAAGGGAAGCATAAAAGTTGATGTCATAGGACCGCTGGCAACACCGCCGGAGTCAAAAGCGATACCTGTATAGATATTAGGAACAAAATAGCTTATTACCAGGGACACTGCATAGCCCACTATTAAAAACGGCATTATAGAAATTCCTGTAAGAACCCTCAGCATTGCAATACCCACAGATACAGAAACACCGATTGAAAGAGCAAGGCCTACAGATTTCTGAGAAATTGCACCGCTTGTAATTTCGCTTACCTGTTTTTTAAGAGAATGTACTGCCGGCTCGGCAGAAACTACGAAATAACCCATAAGCATACCGATAGGAATAAGCATAAAGCTGTTGCTTCCCTCGGCGATTTTTGCACCGATAAGTCTTCCTGCAGGCATAAAGCCTACATTCGCACCTGTCAAAAACAGCACAAGACCTATATATGTGTACAAAAAACCCACAGACATTCTTATAACAGTATGAATGTGATATCTTTTTGTAATAAGCTGAAAAATTATGAAAAGTATTACAAGAGGAACAAACGCAATCATAATTTCTTCAGCATAATTCGGAATTGCTGTTAAAAACTGTTTGAATGCATCAGTTGTTGTAAGCACCTGTGTAAGCTCATATGGTGATGTTGCAGGATGTGGGTTATAGAATATGCTTAAAAGAAGAACTGAAAGAATTGGTCCGATACTGCAAAGGGCAACAAGACCGAAGCTGTGTTCACCTGAATTTTTTCCGCTTGCATTTGCCGCAAGACCTGCACCGAGAGCCATTATAAAAGGAACTGTTATAGGACCTGTTGTTACACCGCCTGAGTCAAAGGCAGTTGGTACGAATTCTGCAGGTGCAAAAAACGCAAGACAGATTACAATGGCATAAAAAATCATAAGAAGTGTTCTGAGTTTAAGTCTTTTTCTGCTCCTTACATATGATATACTTAAAAATATTCCCACACCAACACCAACACACACAATAAGAACTGCATTCGGGATTGTTGGCACCTGTTCTGCAAGGACCTGCAAATCAGGCTCTGAAACGGTAATAAGCACGCCAAGAATAAAACAGATAATCAATGGAATTATTATTCTATGTACCTTACTTAAGGATTTACCGATACCCTCGCCTAAAGGCTCCATTGACATACCTGAACCAATTGTAAAAAAGCTCATTCCCAGGATAAGTAAAATTGTTCCGAACAGGAACAAAACAAGTACGCCTGTGTCAAGAGGTGCACAGGTTATCGAAAGAATTAATACAATTGCGGCAATAGGTAATACCGATTGCAAAGCTTCCATAGCTGATACGAAAATATGCCTCATTTATCCTTCTCCTTAAGCATTTGGTTTCATATTATTTTAACATTTTTCACTTGCCTTTGTCAACAAAAAAGTCAGTTTTTCAACTGACTATATAAGGTTTTTCTTCTGATTTTTTCAAATCGATAATTCTCTGGTTCTCACTGCCTCTGAATTTAAGAAGAAGGTTTCTTTTTTCTTCAATATAAGGACCGTCTATTAAAACATCACAAACCCCTAAAAGCTTTTTGATATATGGGTCTTCTTTTTTCATAAGCTGTTCATAGGTAAAGCCTGAATAAACATAAATATTCTTATTAAGCTTTTTAACCTCTGTCGCTAAATTATAAAGTCCTTCTGCCTGACAAAAAGGCTCGCCTCCTGAAAAGGTAACACCTGTTAAAAGGGGGTTTTCTTTTATCTCTTCAACAATGCTTTCAATACTTCTGTCATATCCGCCTTCAAAATCGTGGGACTGAGGGTTATGGCAGCCCTTGCAGTTGTGGGGACATCCCTGAACAAAGACCACATAACGGAAACCGGGCCCATCTACAATGGACTCCGGTTCAATTCCGCATAATCTCAAATTATTTTGCAGCACCGTGCTTTACTCTATCCTTTTCTTCTGCTCTTTTAGCATCATTAAAACGGTCAAGTGTACCAACAAGATAACCTGTAATTCTTCTTATTCTTTCAAAGCCAACGCCTTTTCCTACTTCGTTTTTCATATTAATTCTCCTTTCAATCAATGAATATATGTTTTCATCTGAGCATTGTACGGAATGCATAAATGCATTCCCTACAATATTTCGTTCTTCAGAACAACAAAATGGTCTTGTGCATCATTGGGGCGAGAGAAAATTTCTCAGATTGTGCTGATGCGAAGCGTCGTGTACTTTGTGTACATAAGCGGAGCAATCAGTTGCAATATGGGGAATTTTATCCGCACCAATTATCTGTTACAGTCGCAAACAGTGGGTACATTAGGATACATCTTTCTGAGTTCATTGAGTTTTTCAATTGAAACAGACTCGCCCTCGCGTCTTCCGCATCTTGGACAAACATCGTTAATTACGCCTGTGTATCCGCAAATCGGGTCTCTGTCTACAGGATGGTTAACTGAACCGTAGCCGATACCCTGTTCTTTCATACATCTTACAATCTGTTCAAATGCCTCTAAGTTTTTGCAAACATCACCGTCAAGCTCAACATAGCTGATATGACCTGCATTTGTTAAGTTGTGGTATGGTGCTTCAATTCTGATTTTGTCAAAAGCTTTAATATTGTGGTAAACAGGAACATGGAATGAGTTTGTGTAGTAATCCTTGTCTGTTACACCTTCAATGCTGCCGAATTTCTGTTTATCTATTCTTACAAATCTTCCTGAAAGTCCTTCAGCAGGAGTTGCAAGAAGTGTGAAGTTAAGACCTGTTAAGTCTGACTTGATATCGCAGAACTTTCTCATATGACCTACGATTTCAAGACCAAGCTTTGCAGCTTCTTCACTTTCACCATGATGCTTACCGCAAAGAGCCTTAAGTGTTTCAGCAAGACCGATAAAACCAATACTGAGTGTTCCGTTTTTAATGATTTCGCCGATGCTGTCATCAACACCGATGTCTTCTGAATCAATCCAGATATTCTGTCCCATAAGGAACGGATAGTTTCTTCCTTTTTTACCAGCCTGGATTTTAAATCTGTGGAGGAGCTGTCTTGAAACAAGTTCCATCATTCTGTCAAGCTCTTCATAGAACTTTGAAATATCTCCCTCAGCTTTGATACCGAGTCTTGGCAGATTGATTGATGTAAAGCTTAAATTACCTCTTCCGCAGGTTACCTGCTTTGTTGGGTCGTAGTGGTTACCCATAACTCTTGTTCTGCAGCCCATATATGCAACTTCTGTGTTATAATCGCCAGGAATATAATACTGGAGATTAAATGGTGCATCAATAAAGCTGAAGTTAGGGAAGAGTCTCTTTGCAGAGGTCTTGATTGCAAGCTTGAAGAGGTCATAGTTTTTATCCCCTTCGTTGTAGTTAATTCCTTCTTTAACCTTGAAAATCTGAACAGGGAAAATAGGTGTTTCACCGTTTCCAAGACCTGCATCAGTTGCAAGGAGAAGGTTTCTGATAACCATTCTTGCTTCTTCAGATGTGTCTGTACCATAGTTGATTGAGCTGAAAGGTACCTGAGCACCTGCTCTTGAGTTCATTGTGTTGAGGTTATGGATAAATGCTTCCATAGCCTGATATGTTGCTTTGTCTGTCTTTTTATAGGCAGTTTTAAAAGCATTTTCGTGAACAGCCTTTGCTGTTTTTTCGTCTGTGTCTGCTTTCTTTATTAAAAGGTCTTTAATTTTTTCAAAATAGTCTTCTTTATCTGCAAGCTTTGGAACTCCAACTTCTTTTTTAAGCTCTGCACAGATTTCTTCAGCCTTTTCAGCTTCCATATCGAGTCTTATTTCAAGATTCTGTGCAGTTGCAATGAAATATTCCTTTGCAAAAGTCTTTGCAACACCCGGAGCCATTGAGTAATCAAAGTTCGGAACGCTCTGTCCGCCGTGCATTTCGTTCTGGTTAGCCTGAATTGCAATACAAGCAAGTGATGCATAGCTTAAAATACTGTTTGGTTCTCTTAAATAGCCATGTCCTGTACAGAAACCGCCTTTAAATAATTTTAAAAGGTCAATCTGACAGCAGGTTTCTGTTAACATATAAAAGTCTTTGTCGTGAATGTGAATATCACCTAAAATGTGAGCCTGTGCAACATCTTTTGGAAGAATGTAGTTATCTACATAGTATTTTGCACCCTCTGAGCCATACTTAAGCATTGTACCCATTGCTGTGTCTGCGTCAATATTAGCATTTTCTCTCTTAATATCCGCATCTTTTGCAGCAGAGTATGTAAGCTCGTTGTAAATTTCCATAAGGTCTGATTCAGCCTGTCTGGTTTTTGTATGTTCTGCTCTGTAAAGAATATATGCCTTTGCTGTTTTTGCGTAATCGTACTTGATAAGCATTTCTTCTACTATATCTTGTACCTGTTCAACTGTACATTCATCAAGCATATCAATTTTAGATACAACCTTTTCAGTAAGATATGAAAGGTCTGTGCTTGACATTTTTTCTCCAACAACAGCCTTGTTTGCCTTATTGATGGCGCTTAAAATCTTGATAGAGTCAAAGTCTGCAAGACTGCCGTTTCTTTTTCTGATCTTATCCATTTATATCCCCCATACTTTTACATATATTGTGTTTTTTTGAAAGTTGCATATACAATATATAGTATTTATAAGCTTTTGTCAATACCTTTTTAGGAAAAACATCAAAAATTTTCTGCTTCTTCCAGGGTCTTAGAATCTGCAAAATCGTCCCTTTTTATGTGCATAAGCTCGTGTTTATAGGCTTTTTTCTGCATTTCAGGGGAAAGTCTTGCATTAATATAAATGTTGTAATTTCCCTCAGGGTCAAGACTTGTATAGCCTCTTATGGATAAAGGTAAATCAATCAATCGAGTAAAAATTTTTTCCATTTCAACTTTTCCTTATCACTATATATAGTGGTTACTCAAAACTTGTATTTGTTCCTCTTAAAGCATTATGAATTGCAATAAGAGTATTTAAGTCCTCTTCTTTTGCATTTTTAAGCTTATCAAAAAGAATTCTGAACTTTGGATTTGTTCTTAAATATTCAAGAATTTCCTGTTCTGTGTCGTCTGTTTCAATTTCAACATCTGAAAAACTGTCAATTGAAACACCAAGAGCATTTGCAAGTTTCTTTAAAACCACATACGAAGGCTCAGCAACCCCCTTTTCATATTTGCTGATACTGGAGGTATCTACACCAACTATTTCCGCCAGTTCCTTCTGAGTGTATCCTTTCGCTTTTCTTATTTCTTTTAACTTCACCAATATCACCTCTAATATATTATATGAATTCTATTCAATTTTGTCAATAGAAAATTTGAATAATTTTCATTTTCTTGTTGACATATGAATGATATTCAATTATAATGTGAATGTAATTCAAATTATTCACAAGTTAAGGAGACAAAAATGTACAAATGTGAAAAATGCGGCAAAGAGTTTGAAACGCCAAAGATTTTAAAGGAAATACACACCCAGTGCCCCGAATTTCCCTATGAATTTTTTGGAAGCTGTCCTTTTTGCCAGTGCTTAAGAATTGAAAGGACTGATACATATGATTAAGAAATGTCCCGTATGCGGGAATGAATTTATAACAACAAATGCAGTTAAGTTTTGCTCAAACACCTGCAGACGAAAACATCAGGGAGTTGGCAAACCGCCCAAAAGAAGAGGCAATGAAACACTTTGCTGGACCTGTAAGAACGCCTGTGCAGGATGCAGTTGGTCGAGAAGCTTCACGCCTGTTGGTGGGTGGGAAGCTAAAAAAATAAAAATACGAGGAAATTTGTATACAGGAGAAATGCTTGACAGCTATATCGTCAAAGCCTGCCCTGAATATGTTCCCGATGCAAAGGAGAAAAGATGAATATACGAGAATATTTGAACCAGTCGTTTGTACTTGGCAGGTCTATTGATGCCAAAAAGGAGGTCTTAAAAACTCTTGATATGAGCATTTCGTTAACAACAGACTCTCTTTTACTCAGAAGTTTAAAGTGTGAAAAAGAAAAAATTGAAGCCGAAATAAACAAGGAACTGGAAATACGAATGAACATTTTTGATATTATAGAAAAGGTAGAGGACATTACCTTAAAAAGCTTACTGCAATATAAGTACATTTGCGGTATGAGTACCGAGGATATTGCAGAAAAACTGAATTTCACACCCCGCCACATTTTCAGAATGAATATCAAAGCTGTTGAGGAAGCTGAAAAACATTATAAAATTGCATAAGTGCTCTTGTTTTGAGCACTTTTTTGTTGTATAATAATAAATGAGGTGTTATCATGAACAAATATTTATCAGAGCTTTTAGATTACGCAGTTGAAAACAGTCTTATTGAAAAAGAAGATTTGGTTTACTGTGCAAACAGAGTTCTTAATTTAATAGGCGGAGACTCCTTTGAAAAATGTGAGTACACTCCACACGAAAATCTTGAAGAAATATTAAACGGTCTTTTAAACTTTGCGTCAGAAAGCGGAAAGCTTGAATGTGACAGTATTACATACAGAGATTTACTTTCTGCAGAAATTATGGATGTTTTTACACCAAGACCTTCCTATGTACGCAGTCAGTTTAAAGAAAAATACGAAAAAGACCCACGCCTTGCAACAGATTATTACTACGCACTTTCAAGAAACAATAATTATATTATGACAAACCGTGTTAAAAAGAATATAATCTGGAAAGCAAAAACAGAAAAATATGGTGAGCTTGATATTACAATCAACCTTTCCAAGCCAGAAAAAGACCCGAAAGACATTGCTGCAGCAAAAACTGCGAAACCATCTGCCAAATATCCGAAATGTCTTTTATGTAAAGAAAACGAAGGCTTTGCAGGACATATAAATCATCCGGGAAGAGCAAATCACAGAATTATTCCGATAACCCTTGCAGAAGAAAGCTGGAACCTGCAGTATTCCCCTTATGTTTACTACAATGAACACTGTATTGTATTTAAAAGTGAGCATGAACCAATGGTTATTTCAAAGAAAACCTTTGACAGGCTCTTAGATTTTGTTGATATTTTCCCTCATTATTTCCTTGGCTCAAATGCAGGACTTCCAGTCGTAGGAGGCTCAATCTTAACCCACGACCACTATCAGGGCGGAAACTATGAATTCCCTATGGCAAAGTGTGAAATTAAAATACCCCTTGAATTCAAAGGCTATGAGAATGTAAAAGCAGGCATTGTCAACTGGCCTCTCTCGACAATCCGTATAACAGGCGACAGTAAAGAGGAACTAAGTGAGCTTGCAACAAAAATACTTAAAGTATGGGAAGGCTACAGCGACGAGGACAACGAAATCTTAGCATACACCGACCAGCCACACAATGCAATAACCCCTATTGCAAGAAGACGAGGCGAAAAATTCGAGCTTGACCTTATCTTAAGAAATAACAGAACATCAGAGGAGCATCCATTCGGCATTTTCCACGCACATCAGGAATATCACCACATTAAAAAAGAAAACATCGGACTTATTGAGGCAATGGGACTTGCAGTTCTTCCTCCAAGACTTACAACAGAGCTTGGGGAGCTTAATGAAGAAACTAAAAATATGATTGGAGATGTATTTAAAAACATCCTCGAAAACTGCGGTGTTTATAAGGACACAGAAAAAGGAAACAACGGCTTCATAAAATTTGCAGAAGAAATAAATAAGAACTAAAATAAGCTGCCGAAAGGCAGTTTATTTTAGTTCAATTCACAATTCACAATTCACAATGCACAATGAATGTAGAAAATCGCTTTGGCGATTTTCTTTTTTTATGTGCTATCGTCAACTACAATTTGTGAATTAATGTAACATCATAACGTTATGATGTCACAAAAACAAACCTTTACAGTTTTTATTCTTTCTATAAGATGTTTCCAAACATTTTCCACTCACTGAGTGGAAAATCTGTTCCGTTACTTTCTTGGACACATTATCGTGCTTTATTACAGGTTCACGATACAGAAGCTCGCGAGTGGTATGTAAAAGAAGCTGCTCAGCAAACTTGGAGCGTGCGAACACTTCAAAGAAATATATCATCACAATATTATTATCGTTTACTGCACTCTCAAAACAAGAAGCCTGTAGAAAACGAAATGGAAGAAATAACAGCATCATATCAGGCTGACAAGCTTGAATTCATCAAAAATCCTGTAATAGCAGAATTCCTTGGTTTAGGACAAAATACCAGTTTTACGGAAACAGAGCTTGAAACAAACATAATTTCAAATCTGCAGAAATTCCTTATGGAAATGGGAAAAGGGTATGCTTTTGTTGCAAGACAACAGCATATCCAAACAGAGAAAGAGGATTATTTTATTGACCTTGTTTTTTACAATTACATTCTCAAATGCTTTGTGTTGATTGACCTTAAAACGAAAAAAATCACACATCAGGATGTGGGCCAGATGGATATGTATATCAGAATGTATGATGAAATGAAACGCAATGAAGGAGATAATCCTACAATCGGCATTGTTCTTTGTTCCGATACTGATGAAGATATTGCAAAATATTCAGTAATGCATGGGAATGAGCAACTATTTGCAAGTAAATACAAGCTCTATCTTCCTACCGAAGAAGAGTTAAAATCAGAAATAGAAGCACAAAAAGCTATATTTTACTTGCAACAGCAAGAAAAGAAAGAACAAGAATAATAAAACAACATTAAAAGCCCCTTGGGGCTTTTATTAGTTTAATGCACAACGCACAATTCACAATGCACAATGCACAATGAATGTAGAAAATCGCTTTGGCGATTTTCTTTTTTGTCATATTATGTCGATATATTTTACTGGACTTTTTTCTCATATTGTGTTAACATAGTACTGACCAAACAAAATAGAATAGTTTGCTAGATTAAGGTGTTTTTACCTTTTGGGTAAAAACGCTTAGCTTCGCTATTTTGCACTTTGGTCTAGTAGCTATTGTTTTGTTTGGTCACTTAACATGAAGCGGCGTTTTTCGTGCGTCAGCTTTAAGTTGGCGCATTTTTTAATGCGAAAGAAATGAAAGAGAGGTAAAACTATGGAAAATTATAAAGAAATGTATTTAACATTATTCAATGCAATAACAGATGAAATAGAAAGACTTAAAGAAATTCAGCGAAAAGTTGAAGAGATGTACATAAATGCGGAAAACTAATAAAAGCCCCTTGTGGGCTTTTATTAGTTTAATGCACAATGAATGTTGAAACCGCAATGCGGTTTTTTTATTTAATTGTGTACTGCTCTGTTATCCAAAGTATCGTAGGGAATGCATTTATGCATTCCGTTCCATACGAAATATGCGGGCTGTTCACAAACCAACCCTACAGACCTCATAATAACAAAGTTTTTATTTATACAAAAACAAAGCGGTGGAAATCCACCGCTTTGTAACTATTTGCATAGTTTTTAATTAGTTGAGTGTGTAAACAACTACATCAACGATTGCATTGTCAATATATTTGATTACTACATATGTTTCGCAATCTTCTTCGAAGTCACCAGTTGTAGGATCAACCTTTACAGCCTGGATATCACCGATTGAAGCAGCAACAGGTTTAATTGTGCTCTTTCCTGCATCAATGTATGTGATGTTTGCTGATTCAGGAATAGCAAGCTTTGTACCAGCTTTGTTTACAACCTTCTTGCCATCTTCAATTTCCCAGATAGCATCTGGTGTAAGAGCATCATTGTCGCCATCTGTAGGCTGAGCAACAACGATAGCTGCACCGCTCTTAGCAACTACATAACCGCCGAGGAACTTATAATCTTCGTTGTTAGGTTTAGTTGTATTTGTAACTGTTTTAACATTAGCTATCTTTAATGGGTTTGCTGCTGTGTCAAATTTAACTTCATCAATCTTGCCCTCAGCATTTGTTCCATATTCGAATATAGCACCCTTTTCAAATGCACTGATTGAAAGTGTGCAATCTTCAGCATCAACATTTAATACTTTTTCTTCACCGTTCTGAATGAAGTGAACCTGAATTTCCTGGTCGCCTTCTTCATTTGTAACTGTGAGAGATTTTGTTACGATAGCAAGTGTAGCTGTCTTAGAAACATCTTTGTTGTCAGAAGTAATAACGAGGATACCTGCGTTACCATTTTCGTCTACATCGATATAAGAAACTGCATATTTTTCTTCGTCTTCTAACATAGAAATTGATGATACTGCATAGTCATCTTTTGTCTTAGCTGTTGGGAGATAGAAGATTGTTGTATCTTCTGTTACACCGTAAGCAAGTGATGAAACAGATGCATCAAATTCATGATCAGAGCCTGATGCTGAAGAAGCTGCTACATATAAGCCTTCCTTTTCACCGCTGTCAGCAAATGTGATAGCGTGGATTTTTCCTGCTGAATTTGTCTTATATGTGATAACTCTGTTTGCAAATGAAGCATTGCTTGCAGCAACATCGCAAAGACCTTTAATCTTTGCATAAACATCAGCTTTAGCTGATTTTGTGTTTGAATCGCCAGCAGTTAAGTCTGTTTCTGTATCGCCAACTTTAACTGTTACATAATCAGCAAAGTTTAATACAACAACGCTGCCATCTTCATTAAGAAGTTCTAATTCATAGTCATCAGCTCCCATGTATGTGAACAGACCATATGCCTGCATAAATGCTACATTACCTGTAAGTGAAGTTTCGCCTTCAAAGAGAGCGATTTCACCAAATGCGTCGATATAGAACTTACCAACTGATGTAGTTGAAATTGTTCCGATTTCGCTTGGTGTTGCAACATTTGCTTTTTCATAATCAGCACCGGCAATTGTATAAACAACAGGTGTTGAGTTATCAATAGCTTCGATTGAACCTTCTACAACATTTCTTGATACGATAATATCGATGTGTTTTGTTGTAGGAGTGATTGTAGCTGAAGAACCAGCGATTGAAAGAACGTCATATCTCTGGAGGTCTGTGATAGCGATTTCTTCACCATCTAATGTGATAGAATATGTGTAGCCATCATCACCTTCAATGTGATTTGTTAAATCGATTGAAGTACCTACTAATGTACCAATCTTCTTGTTTGAACCATAGATGCTGTCAACAACTCTTGTTTCATATGATGTTACAAATACATAATCATATTTACCATCAGCGTTGTTGTCAAGTAATTCTACAGTACCATGTGTAGGAGCGTAAACATAACCGCCTACGATAGCAGTGTTATATCCGATACCCTTAGCACCGTTGTAAATCCATGTAGCATTTTCGTCTAATTTGTATACGTCATGCTGTTCTGTTTCATCATCATAAACTGAAAGTTCTTTGATGTATGCTGCTGCACCTGTTGTATCTTCTACTGTATTTTTTGAGCCTGTTCCAATTGCCTGGATATCTTCAACGTTTTCAATTACAGCAACATTATTCTTATTAACTTTGTTTACATATGTTAAAACTACTGGCTCATCATCTACTTCATCAAGGTAGATTTCTGTAGCATAGCCGTATGTAGCAGCAACATCTGTACCATTTACATTAATGTAGTCGGTAGCTTCCCAGATTGTTCCGTCGCCAACTTCATTTCTTTTAACAGCTGAGTCAAGGGTATACTTGATGTAACCTGTCTTTGTTGTACCTGCATCAATGATATCGTTTGATGAAACTGAACCAACAAGTTTTACAAAACCAAGCTTGTTGCCAAGGAGAGTTTTGCTTTCATCAGGAGTCCATCTTGCAACGCCTTCGTCATCATAGCTTGAAAGAACCATTAAAGGTGCTGTTAATGACTGATAAGCAAGTTTAGCAACGATACCTCTTGTAGCTGGTTCGCCAGCGTTAACTGCAAGACCTTTAGTAATTTCGTTTTCTGCAGCGATTACGAGGTAACCTGTAGGCCATCCGCCCTGCTTAAGAACATAGTCTGGTTTGTAACCAAGAGCTGCAACCATCATTTTAACTGCTTCTTCATACTTAACCTGATCGTTTGGTCTGAATAAGCCGTTACCGTCACCAGCAACAATACCCTGCTGTGAAGCGAGATTTACATCGCCTGCAAACCAGTCTGTTGTAGCAACGTCTGTGTACATTGATGTACCTGCAGCAGCCTTAGCTGCGTCTGAGAGACCTGTAAGTCTGTTAACAACAGCAACAACTTCTGCTCTTGTGATAACATCATCAGGTCTGAAAGTTCCAGCTGTATCACCATAGAAAATGTTGAGAGCTGAAAGAACTTCTACTGCTTCTGCATATGTACTGTCATCAGCAACGTCTGTATATCTAGCAGCGAAAGCAGCTGAAGATACCATCATTGTGAATACGAGCACTAATGCAAGAATTCTTGTGAGATTTTTCATAAAATCTTCCTCCTTAAAAAAATTTATTATTATAAAATAATATACTGTGTTAAGACTTTGGGAGACCATACTCCTTTATCATCTTACGGTGAAATTATACAACCGCAGATTTTGTTTGTCAATATTATGAATTAAATTGTAACATAATTGTAACTTTACACCATATCTTGTAACAAAAGCCCTGCTTTTGTTACAATGCACAATGCACAATTCACAATGCACAGTGCACAATTAATTGTTTGTTCTCGAGGTTTTTATTATACTCATAAGAAGTTTTGTTATTTCTTTATTGTCGTTGTATATGCTTTCAAATTCTTCCTTGCTTAAATATTCTGTTTCCAATAATATTTCAAGCCAATATTCCGTTTCACACGATTCCTTTAATGCTATATTCATTTTAGAAACAAAATCGGCTTTACTTTGACCGCGTTGTGCCTCTCTTACATTTGCACCTATGCTTGTTCCGCTTCTTATCAATTGTTTTGTTAAAATATATTCGTGTTTTTCATTAAGATATTTGCATAGCTTTACCGTTCTTATGGCAAAGCTTTTTGTTTTTTCTAATATAACATTATTTTCTTTCATGTTCTACTCCCAATTGTGAATTGTGAATTGTGAATTGTGAATTGACAAATAAGTGCCCTGCACTTATTTGTCAAGCGGTTTTCCGCTTGCATCTTCATTGATGTTTCCGCAGAGAATCATAATTCCTTCAACAAGTCCCCATATCCAGCCTACACCGCAGCAAAAAGTGAGAATAATCTGTGCAATACCTTTTCCAACATAGCCAAGATAAAAGTTGTGTACACCAAGACCGCCCAGAAGTATTCCAAGAAGACCTGCAATAAGTCTTGACTTGTTTTCTCCCTGACCAAAATTAATAGTTGCTTTAGATGCAAGACTTGCTCCGCAGTTTGTGCAAACCGACGCGTTTTCATTTTCAACTGCATATCCGCAGTTTTCACAAAACTTTCTGCCCACGCCTCTTGATACGCCGCAGTTTAAACATACAGACGCATTTTCCTTTAATTCATTTCCGCAATTTTTGCAATACATAAATTTACCCCCTTAATACAAAAATATATCTTATTAAAAATAATACACCAACTAAAAACATTACTATATAATTAAGAAGCTTTTTTCTGAAAAGCTTTCCGTCTGTAAGAAACATAGCATAAACAAGAGGCATAGAATATATCATAAAATTATATTCAAGTGCACCTTTAAAGTCAAATTTCAAAAGACAAATAAACGCTCTTGTCATTCCGCATCCGGGGCAGGGGACATTAAAAAAGTATCTGTAAACACATCCTATGCCCGAAAAATACAAAAGTGCAATAAATACTGCTATTATTAATGTAATAATTATTTTCTTAATCATAGTATTATTTTATCATAATATGTAAAAATGTGCAAGGTGTGAAAAGAATGAAATATCAACGAAGTTGATATGAAATAATCCTACGATTATGAAATATTTTGCTAACGCAAAATGTGAAATAAAATTTGCCTTTTCATATTGCGAAGCAATATTTCATACAGGTCGTGTATTTCATAGCGAAGCTATTTCACTTGCTGCAGGCAAATTTCATTGAAAAAACGACTTGCCTGTGCAAGTCGCTTTTTCTGGCGCTTCCGAGCGGAGTCGAACCGCTGTCGCAGGAGTCGGAGTCCTGTATGTTATCCATTACACTACGAAAGCAAATATAAATGGAAAATGGAAAATTGAAAATGGAAAATTATTGTTTTGATGCTTTTATTATACTTACTAGTAACTTTTCTATCTCTATGCAATCTTCCAGAATTGAATTCTTTTCTTTTTCTGAAAGATAGTTTGTAGCAGATAAAAGCTTAATCCAGTATTTCGTTTCCGAAATTTCTTTTAATGCTATATTCATTTTTGAAATAAAATCCGCCTTGCTTTGTGCTTGTTGTGCCTCTGCTATATTGGCACCTACACTTGTTCCGCTTCGAAGCACTTGTTTTGAAAGCACTTGCTCTCTTTTTTTGAGAGACAAGTGCTTATACAAATTAACAATTCTTACGGCGAAATCAAAACTTTTCTTTTCAATTATATTGTCCATTCCGCGCCTCTTTTAATTTTCAATTTTCCATTTTAAATTTTCAATTATTGAAGTCTTTCGGTCTTTCGCCGTTTGCGAACTTTGAAAGGATTGCCTTTACTATTCTTTCTGACGCAAAGCCGTCGCCGTATGGGTTTGCGGCTTTTGCCATTTTGTCATATGCAGATTTATCATCAAGAAGAAGTTTTCCTTCCTTTATAATAGCATCTTTTTCTACCCCTACAAGCTTAACTGTTCCGGCTTGAACCGCCTCAGGTCTTTCTGTTTCTGTACGAAGTACCAAAACAGGCTTTCCAAGTGCAGGTGCTTCCTCCTGAAGTCCGCCTGAGTCTGTCATTACCATATAACATCTGTTCATAAGGTTGTGAAGCTCCTGAACTGCAAGCGGTTCGATTAAGTATGCATTGTCAAGGTCTGATAAGTATTCCCTTGCAACCTCTCTTACTGCTGGATTCATATGCATTGGGTAAACAATGTCTGCATCCTTATACTCAAGAGCAATTTCTCTTAATGCTGAGCAGATATTCTTCAAAGGTTCGCCTAAATTTTCTCTTCTGTGGGCAGTAACAAGGATTACCTTTCTGTTTTCAAAGTCAAGACCTCTTAAGGTTTCGTCTTCAAACACATAATCGTCTCTTACTGTTGTTTTTAATGCATCTATTACTGTGTTACCTGTAATATAGATGTCTTCTTCTGTAATATTTTCCTTTAAAAGGTTGTTTTTGTTGTTAACCGTTGGTGAGAAATGCATATCAGTCATTCTGCCTGTTAACTGTCTGTTCATTTCCTCAGGGAATGGTGAATATTTGTCATAAGTACGAAGACCTGCCTCAACATGACCTACCGAAACCATATTGTAAAATGCCGCTAAAGCCCCAACAAAGGTTGTAGAGGTGTCGCCATGTACTAAAACAATGTCAGGCTTTTCCTTTTTCATTATTTCGTCAAGACCTTCAAGAGCGTTTGTTACGATACTTACCAAGGTCTGTCTGTGTTTCATAATATTAAGGTCATAATCAGGCTTGATTTCAAACATTTCAAGTACCTGGTCAAGCATCTGTCTGTGCTGAGCTGTTACTGTGCAGATTGACTGTATTTCATCGCACTTTTCAAGCTCCTTTACAAGCGGTGCCATTTTAATTGCCTCCGGTCTTGTGCCGAAGATTGTCATAACCTTTACCATTTATTTTTCCTCCTCATCTTTTTCGTGAGTATTTTTCAATATAAGTGTTGCTATTACAAACACAAGTGCTATAACAAGCAGAACAAGTGCTCTTATCATTCCAAAGCCTGTTAAAATTACCGCACTTATGCCTAAAACTGCTGAAATTGCATACATAATTCCAACTGCCTGCTTCTGTGTGAAGCCCATATCAATAAGCTTGTGATGAAAATGGCCTCTGTCAGGTGCCATAATAGGTCTGTGGTCTCTTACTCTTCTTAAAATTGCAACAGTTGTGTCAAACAAAGGAAGTGCAAGCACCAAAAGGGGAACCGCAAAAGAAATTGCCGCATAACCCTTGAACATACCCTCTATCGATATGCAGGCAAGGGCAAAGCCTAAAAATGTTGAACCTGAATCGCCCATAAATATTTTTGCAGGATTGAAATTGTAAGGAAGAAATCCGATGCATCCCCCTGCAAGACAAGCTGTAAATACTGCAATATGATATTCATTTGTCAGTAGTGCGATTATCATAATACATATAGAAGAAATACTTGCAATTCCTGCCGCAAGTCCGTCAAGACCGTCAATTAAATTAACTGCGTTTGTAACACCGCAAATCCATATAACCGTAACGGGAACTGCAAGCCAGCCAAGCTCTAAATATACATTTGGTGAAAAAATATTTGGATTTGTGATTGCCTCTATCTTAACACCGCCAAAGTATATAACAATAAGTGCGGCTATAATCTGAACACCAAGCTTTATGATTGCTCTTATTGGTTTTCTGTCGTCAAGTACACCAAGTGCAACTATAATTAACGCACCTGCAAGTATTGACATCATTTCTTTTGTCATTACGGCAAACATAAGCATTGCAACCGCAAAACCAAAAAATATGGCAAGCCCGCCAAGACGGGGTATTGGTTTTTTATGCATTCTGCGTGCATCTTTAGGGACATCAATTGCACCTATTTTATATGCAATTTTCTCTGCAAGAGGTGTCGACAAAAACGCCATTAAAAATGCCACCATAAATGCAAGTATAAGTTTTACAATATCACTCATTGTTTTCTCCTTATTTTAAAATATATCCTACCTTTTCATAAACCTCTCTGAGAGTTTTTTCTGCAATAGCTTCAGCCTTTTCTGCTCCTGCCTTAAATACTGTTTCAAGGTATGCTTTGTCTTCCATAAGCTTTGCATACTCTGTCTGAACAGGCTCAAGCTCTGCAATTACAGCCTCTGCAACCGCTTTTTTGAAATCACCGTAACCCTTACCCTCAAATTCTTTTTCTACTGCATCTGCTGTTTTTCCTGTTGTTGAGCAGTAAATTGAAATGAGGTTGTTCATTGCAAATCTTCCCTCTTCATATTTAACATAGCCGAAAGAGTCCGTAACCGCTCTCTTGAATTTTTTCATAATCGATGCAGGGTCTTCTAAAAGTGCAATACTTCCCTGTGGCTCTGATTTAGACATTTTCTTTGTTGGGTCTGAAAGGTCCATAACTCTTGCACCGTGTTTTGCAATATAGCCTTCAGGAATTTTGAAGGTGTCGCCATAAATTCCGTTAAATCTTTCTGCAAGGTCACGGGTAAGCTCCAGGTGCTGTTTCTGGTCGTGTCCTACAGGAACTAAATCTGCATTATATAAAAGAATGTCTGCTGCCATTAAAACAGGGTAGGTGAAAAGACCTGCATTAATATTGTCTGCGTGTCTTGAAGATTTATCCTTAAACTGCGTCATTCTTGAAAGCTCGCCCATATATGTATAGCAGTTTAATATCCACGCAAGCTGTGAATGCTGCGGTACATGTGACTGCATAAACATTGTGCACTTTTCAGGGTCAAGTCCGCAGGCAATGTACTGAGCTAAAAGTGCATAGCATCTTTCTTTAAGCTCCTTTGGGTCCTGTCTTACGGTTATTGCGTGAAGGTCAACAACCGAAAAAATACATTCATATTCATCAACAAGCTTTGTCCAGTTTTTCAGTGCTCCCAGATAGTTTCCGATTGTAAGAGCACCCGATGGCTGAATTCCGCTGAAAATTCTTTTCTTCATTTTGCTACTTCCTTTCATAACATATCAATCTATTCTACCACAAAAGTATAAATTTTACAATAGTTATTGACAAAAAGAAAAATTGTGCTAAAATAATATTAGCACTCAAAGAGCGAGAGTGCTAATAACTTAAAAGGAAGCGATATAATGGCTATGAAACAATTTAAATCAGAATCCAAAAGACTTCTGGATATGATGATCAATTCTATTTATACCCACAAGGAAATTTATTTGAGAGAGCTTATCTCAAACGCATCGGATGCTATTGACAAGCTTTATTACTTAGCACTTACTGACGAAAACATAAAATTCAACCGCGAGGATTTTTATATCAGAATTGCCTCTGACAAATTTGCAAGAAAGATTATTATTACCGACACAGGTATCGGTATGTCTAAAGAAGAGCTTGAAAACAACCTTGGAACTATTGCAAAGAGCGGTTCTTTTGCGTTTAAAAATGAAAACGAACAAAAAGAAGATGTTGACATTATAGGTCAGTTTGGCGTAGGCTTTTATTCTGCATTTATGATTGCAGACAGAATTACTGTTGAAAGTAAGAAGTTTGACTCTGATGAGGCATATATATGGGAATCAACAGGCAGTGAGGGTTACACAGTTGAACCTGTAGACAAAAAGGACACAGGCACAGTTATCACCCTTTATGTTAAGCCAAATACAGAAGAAGAAAACTATGACGAATTCTTAGAAGAATACAGAATAAGACAGATTGTTTCAAAATATTCCGACTATATCAAATACCCAATCAAGATGCTTGTTACAAAGCAAGTGCCTAAAGAGGGTGAGGAGGGCAAGTTTGAAACCGTAATGGAGGATGTTACCTTAAACAGTATGGTACCGCTCTGGAGAAAGAACAAAAACGAGGTATCAAAAGAGGAGTATGACAACTTCTACAAAGACAAGTTCCACGATTTTGAAGAGCCTTTAAAGGTTCTTCACACAAGTGCAGACGGCGCAGCAAGCTACACAGCACTTTTATACATTCCGAAAAGAGCACCTTATGACTACTACACAAAAGACTTTGAAAAAGGACTTCAGCTTTATTCAAGCTCAGTTATGATTATGGACAAGTGCAGCGACCTTATCCCTGATTATTTCAGTTTTGTAAAGGGACTTGTTGACTCTGCCGACCTTTCCTTAAACATTTCAAGAGAAATTCTTCAGCATGACAGACAGCTCAAAATTATTGCATCAAGCATTGAAAAGAAAATCAAGCGTGAGCTTTTAAATATGCTCAAAAATGACAGAGAAAGCTACGAAACCTTCTATAGTGCTTTTTCAAGACAGCTTAAGTACGGTGTTTATGCAGATTTCGGCAAAAACAAGGAAATTCTTTCAGACCTTCTTATGTTTGTTTCATCAAATGACGAAAAGCTTACAACTCTTGACGAATACATTGAAAGAATGAAAGAAGACCAGAAATTCATTTATTATGCCTGCGGTGAGAGCGTATCTAAAATATCAAAGCTCCCACAGACGGAAAAGCTTAAGGACAAAGGCTTTGAAATCCTCTATTTAACAGAAGATATTGACGAATTCGCACTTAAAATGCTTATGACATACAAAGAAAAGGAATTCAAATCAGTTTCAGCATCAGACCTTGGCATTGAAGACGAAAAAACAGAAAGCCTTGATGAAAACAAAGACCTTTTTGAAAAAATGAAAAATCTTATGTCAGGCAAGCTTAAGGATGTAAGACCTTCAACAACCTTAAAGTCGCACCCTGTATGTATTACAGCCGAAGGCGAAATTTCTATTGAAATGGAAAAGGTATTAAATGCAATGCCGGGTAATGAACAAAAGATTTCAGCACAAAAGGTTCTCGAAATCAATGTTAACCACCCGATATTTGAAAAGCTTAAGAACGCAGATGATGAAACTCTTAAAAACTATCTTGATGTTTTATTCAGCTCTGCACTCTTAATCGAAGGCCTTTCAATTGAAGACCCTGTTGAATTTTCAAATAAGATTTGTAACTTAATATAAAAAATAATCCCGAGCGTTCAAGTTAGGCGTTGAGAGGTTTTATCTTTTTCACAAAGTGTCCCTAAGGACACTTCTCATTGTGCCTTGTTTTATTCAAAACGATTTTATTTATGATAAGTTTTCTTTAGTCTTATTACATTTCCATATTGCCATCGGATGGTCAGATACATTGTTTAACATATCGACAAAAAAGACCTTCAAAATGGTGTTGAGTACCAAATTGAAGGTCTGATTTTTATTTTTTCGCTTTCGGCAATTCAATTTTCTTATTTTCTCTTGACTCTTTGTAGATGATAAATTTATTGCCGATAACCTGAACAGGTTCTGCATTTATCATTTCGCAAAGTCTATGGCAGATTTCGTATGGGTCTTCCATAGAATTTTCAAGAACATGAACTTTAATAAGCTCGTTTGCCTCTAAGGCATCTCTTATCTGGTCTATAAATGGGTTTTCAAGACCTGATTTTCCAATCTGATATTTTGCAGGCAGCTTGTTTGCAAGCCCTCTTAAATATGCTCTTTGTTTACTTGTCATAAATTTCTCCTAAATATTATTTTCTTAATAATACACCAAATAAGCAAAAAAGTCAATAAAAGAAACCGCCTGAGCGGTTTCCTCCTGAATTATTAATTGTTAATCCATTCATTATTCATTAATTATATAATTCCCTGTGCCATCATAGCATTAGCAACCTTCTTAAAGCCTGCAATGTTAGCAC
>CAZMRY010000010.1:0-22850 GCA_964568815.1 uncultured Eubacteriales bacterium
GCGAAGCAATCGGTCAGGTTTTCTATATGATGGTTATTGTTGCAGAGTATGTTCCGGGCTATGTAATCATCTCTGCATACTGTGCAGTATCGGCAGTATGGGGAAGAATATTCCTTAAAGAAAAACTATCTAAGAAACACTATTTAGCCCTCATATCAGCCTTTGCAGGTATACTTATTCTTGGCTTCTTTGATGTATAAAAACAACCTTCTGCAACATTAATGTAGAAAAATTAAATTATATAAATTTCTTGACATATTTTTAAGTTTGGAATATAATAATATTGATGACAGATAACATGTGTGTCTGTTAAAGCTTTGAAGCGAAAGGCTGTGTCAGCAATTAGTGTTTCGTGGAGCTTCGGGTGGGTTGTATGTGTAAACCGCAAGCTGACTTTATGCACACAAGATGTGCAGACAGAAAACATTCTAAGCTCTGCTACTTGCAGGGCTTTTATTATGTGCAAATATGGAGAAAAAATATGGACAAACTGCAAGTAAGAACTCTTTCGTTTAAGCGTCTGCTGGATTATGAATACAAAATAATATTGGGGAGAAAAGGGAAAAGAACAGAACTGATTCTTGATTTTGAAAAGACAGATTTTCCTCACCTGATAGGGTTGCATAAGCTTACCGATGTGTTGAATGGTAACATAGCAACAGAAAAACTGTTTGATAATTGCTTGACTGGTAAAGTTTCTTACGATACAGTTTCAAAAAGTGACTTTTTTAAAAAAATTGGGAACAGGTTCGAATATTTTGATAAACTTGAAGAAATGCTAGACAGCAATAATATAATATTTAAGTGTAACACTAATAATATGGCAACTTTTTCGAGGATTATTGCAGATTTCGAAATAAAAAACATTTATGAGGAACTTATATTTTATCTGTTCATTGAAAAAAGGAGTCATTCTGAAAAACAATATTGCAAATCTTTTATACAAGAGAGTAATATTGATTATACATACGGACAAACAAAAATGGCACTGCTATATAAAGAAAAAATAAACAAAACTACAGGTGAGAAAGAGATACAGTATGATAAATTAACACGCAAAAATTAGACTGAACTTATCTTAATCTGTTTGATGCCAAAAACTTACAAATGCGTATGCATTTGTAAGTTTTTTTAAAGATGTGGACAATTTCAAAAATATGTGGTATAATCAATATGCTACACTCATAATTAAATATAATAGGTATAATGTGCATATTACCAGTGTACGCTATATGGTAAAAGCGTACTCTCTGATAAGCTGGTAGTATATATATTATATACCATTGATTATATTTAAGAGTGTAGCAACCTTAAATGTCAGAGTATGTATGTTTTTCGTGCGTAACTCTGAATAAGGGTTGCGCATTTTTTAATTATGAGGTGACTAACTATGGTTTGTGATAAATATAGCGGACAGATAAAAGAGTTGATTTGTAATGTAATTCATATGACAGAAACTTTAGAGCTTATAAATAATGCTCTGATTACAGAAGACAAGAAAAAGGTAAACAGCCTTATTAGTGTTCTGGCTGTCTACGGAAAAGATTTAGATAAGAAAGCCAGATTACTACAACTGAATATCTTAAGAGATGAAGCAGAAAACAGTAGTCAGGAAAAAATATTTAAGGAATAGGAAAAATGCTTCAGAATGGACAAACTGAACCCGAAGCTGTACGAGGGTACAGCGAGAGGTGAAGTTTGTTCATAACAAAAAGGATATATAATTAATGAGAAAAAGCTCACGACTGTGAGCTTTTTCTTCGTTAAGTTTTGGTAAATATTATACTCCTTTTTGCGTTCTGGAGTATTTTAACATTCCTTAATAGTTTTCTTTTCTTACTTCAAAATAGCTCTGCGGATGTGCGCAAACAGGGCAAACCTGAGGAGCTTTTTTGCCAACAACAAGGTGACCGCAGTTTCTGCATTCCCACATAATTTCCTCACTCTTTTCAAATACCTTCTGCATTTCAACATTGTTTAATAGTGCAAGGTATCTTTCTTCGTGAGATTTTTCAATTTCTGCAACAAGTGCAAACTTTCTAGCAAGCTCTGTGAAGCCTTCTTCTTCTGCTTCTTTTGCAAAGGTTGCATACATATCTGTCCATTCATAGTTTTCGCCTTCTGCAGCGGCCTTAAGGTTTTCAGCAGTTGTGCCGATACCCTTTAATTCCTTGAACCACATTTTTGCGTGTTCCTTTTCATTATCTGCTGTATTCTGGAAGATAGAAGCAATCTGTTCATATCCCTCTTTTTTTGCAACTGATGCAAAGTATGTGTATTTATTTCTTGCCTGTGATTCGCCTGCAAATGCAGCCATTAAATTTTTTTCTGTTTTTGAACCCTTTAATTCCATTTCAATTCGCTCCTTTTATTTTTTATTGTAACCATTTTATCATTTTATATGTGAAAAATCAAGAAATATTTGTCAGTAAATTATATATCATAACAAAGGCTTCTGCTCTTGTTAAATTATCTTTAGGTTTAACAAAACCACCGTTTCCGTTAATAACCTTAAGACCTGATAAAACTGAAGCATATCCAAGCTTGCCTTTTGAAATTAAATTCTGGTCTGCAAATTTTGTTGTGAAGATTTCTTCTGCCTTTGCAATTCGCTCATAGCCTAAAAATCTTACAAGATAAATAAATGCATCTTCTCTTAAAACAGGGGAGGCGGCTGCTCTTTCATCTTTTAAAACAATGTTTTCTCTTTCAAGGTTTTTATAGAGATTTTCTGCATCCATATTAAGATAGCTTGTGTATTTAACCGCCGCACCGAAAAGCTTCAACATTTCAAGCTGGGTTATTTCTGCTTCAGGATTAAAGCTTTCACCCTCAAATGAAATTCCTGTCTCTGCAAGCTTTTCAACAGCAGTTCTGCACCAGTGGTTTTCAATGTCATTATAGAAGTTGAACTGATTTTCGTGGTAATCTTTTCTTTTTTCACCTGTTTTAGCATCTATTTCAACATATCCGTAAACTTTGTCAAGGGTGTAGCAAAGCTTATATTCATCACCTGTGTTTAAATAACAAAGCTTAACAGGGTGATAGCTTAAGATTTTGTTATATGCTTCATCTGCTGACAGAACACCCTCAGGAGATGCAAAAGCTTTGTCCTCAAAATACTTTGAGTAGCTTGTGATTTTACCATCTTTGTATGTGACAGCAATACGGTTTCCGTCAACTAAAATACCATTTTCAAGTCTGTCAAAATTCTTTGAAACATACTTGTTGTTAACAACAGGCTCGTTTTCTTTAAGCGAATTTGTGCCTGCATATTTTTTTACGATGGCATCAATTACCTTTTCAGCATCTTTGGTTTCTTTTTCAGACAGAACTGCATCAGATTTTGCATCGTACGCATATCTGTATGAATGAAAGCTTTTAAGTTCTTTGGTCTGTGCATCTAAAACAAATCTTGCACCATTATTTTCGTCTGTTTCAAGAGAAACCTCAAGGGTGTATTTATCGTCATTTTTATTGTAGCGGTAAGATACAGCCTTGCTGTTATTATCAACATCAAATAAAGTTTCACTTTTAATAAGCTTTACAGCATCATCAACAGAAATAAGGTTTTTGACATTTTCAAGCTCTTTAAGTTCCTGAGGAGTGAAACCTACAATACCTGCAGAAGAGTCCATCATTGATTCATTTTTTAAATAAAGGTCTGCATCTGTATATGGTATGAGCCTTTCCCCTGTAAATGCAGAAATATATCCGTTGCCGCCGTCTATGCGGTAAACAAGAGAAAATTCTTCGTCCTTATAGTCTTTTTTAATATACATAAGCTGGGCAGGGAACACATTTTTATATGCGTCTTCCTTGTTTTCAACATATGTACCTTCATTTTCAAAAACTGCTGTTTCATCAAAGCTTATTGTCATATTTGTAACAGTTGCTTTTTCGCCCTTTGTATGAACAGTAACGGTTGCAGTCTGACCTATAACTTCAATACTGTCAGCCTCTCTTGTAAATAAAACAGAATATGTTGTTCCGTTTTCTGAAAAATCAACCGAGATATCTGAATAAACAAAAATGTCTTTTTCGGTGAATGCCTCAGGAACGGTCTTTTTTAGAAAGTCATCAGCCATAAGCTGGGCATCGTTTTTCGTAAAAGAAGAAAGCTGTTTGTTATCTCTGGTGTATAAACTGTCATTATAATAGCCGTAGTTTGTTATAACTCCTGTTTCTGTTGCGGTAACAGTAAGGTTTTCAGAACCGTCTGTGTTATACCAGTTGAAACGGTAGTGTGTTTTCTCATTTCTTGTGGAAATGGAGCTGTCAAACTCAGAAAGGCTTTCTGGAACTTCAATTTTACCTTTCACAGATGCAAGTGAAGTTTGCATATTTTCTTGTGCCAGCACAGAAAAGCTGCTTAAAAGCATCAAGAGTGTTAAAACTAAACATAAAATCTTTTTCATATTTATCCCTCCTGTTAATAATACCAAAAAAAGGTGCAAAAAGTTGCACCTTTTTTAAAATTTTTCCATATATAACCCTTTTGCAGGTATTGTTAAACTTTTGTTTGAGTGGGGAGATGTAATAACTTTTTCAGCGGTTGAATTGTTAAGGTAAAGAACAATTTTGTCGTTGTCTTTATATCTTATAACAGAAAAAATATTATCGTCAACAGCATCAAAAAGGCTTTCTCCTGATTTTAAAACACTGCTTTCGTTTCTTAAATCGCTGTATTTTTTATAAAGGTTGTAAATTTCCTTGTTTTCTCTGCCCCATGGGTATGTTCTTCTGTTGTCAGGGTCTTTTCCGCCCTCAAGACCTGCCTCGTCACCGTAATAAATACAGGGCACGCCCGGAAAGATAAACAAAGCAGAAACAAATTGCTCAAGAACGGTCATATCATTGTTAACAACAGAAAAAATTCTTGCAATATCGTGAGTTGAAAGCATATTGAAATTACCCATAAAGTTTCTTTTGGGGTAATTTTCAAGCTGTGTCATAAATGCATTTTTAATAAAATGCGCATCACATCCACCAAGGAGAAATTTAACCATATTATCCCTGAAAGGATAGTTCATAACTGCATCAAGCTCAGGCCTTGAGAAATAACTTTTCTGCACATCGTATGCAACCTTGTTTGATGCATCCTCCCATACCTCACCGATAACAACGGTGTCTTTGTTTACATCCTTAACAGCCTTGTTTATTATTGAAAGACATTCATCTGAAAGCTCATCGGCAACATCAAGACGCCAGCCTCCAAGCTTGTGAGCAGTCCATTTTTTAAGTACATTTTCAGCTATAAAATCTCTTACCTTTGGATTTTCGGTGTTTAATTTAGGCAGGTCCATAACGCCCCACCAGCTTTCATAATCCTCTGGAAAGTCTTTGAAATAAAACCAGTCATAGAAAGGGGATGCCTCACTCTGACAAGCACCAAAAGAGTTGAAATCGCCAAATCTGTTAAAATAAATACTTTCGGCGCCCACATGGTTGAAAACACCGTCAAGTATTATTTTAATGCCCTTGCTTTCGGCATCTGCAATAAGTCTGTCAAAGTCTTCCTCTGTGCCAAGCATAGGGTCAACCCTTGTGTAATCGGCTGTGTTATATCGATGGTTTGAGGTCGCCTCAAAAATTGGGTTTAAGTAAATAACAGAAACATTTAATTTTTTTAAGTAGTCAAGCTTTTCACGGATACCCTCAAAGTTTCCGCCAAAGAAATCCCATTTCTCAATCTCGCCTTTTTTTGTTTTGAGATACTTTGGTACTTCATACCAGTCCTCATAAATATGGCAGTTTTTCTTAATCTGACGGACCTTTCCGCTTTTATTGAATCTGTCAGGAAAAATCTGATACATAATGCCATCAGTGTACCATTTTGGAAGGTCAGGCATTTCTTCCGTAACGGTAAGCTGATGTAAAAGGGTTGGGAAAACAAGGGAAAATTCAGAATTTTCCCTTGTCCCTTTTCCTATATAGATTGTAAACAGATTGTTTGATGTAAGTCTGAAACAGTAGAACACAGGTCCGATTTTCTCAGCCTTGTACACGATTGAAAAAGAATTGCCCTCTTTGTCCATTTTCAGCTCTTGGTTATCTATAACAAGAAATGCCTCAAGGCAGTTGTCTGAATATACAGTAAATGTTACCTCTGTATTTTTAACAACTGCACCGAAAACAGACTTACATTTTTCGTCCCAGGAATTGTAGTATATCATTATTTTACGAATGTAGGGTTGATGCCCCAGATATCTTTTGCATAGTTTCTGATTGTATTGTCTGATGAGAAACGACCTGATTTTGCAACATTTATAATTGCACTTCTGTACCAGTTTTCTTTATCCTGATACATCTTGGCAATCTTTTCATTTGCTTCAACATATGAAGAGAAGTCTTTGAGAACGAAGAATTCGTCGTTCCATGTTACAAGGTGGTTGAAGATTTCATCAAACTGACCTGTTGCGTCTGTGTAGAAGTTTGTCTTAAGCTGGTCAAGGCACTTCTTAACTCTTTCGTCATTGTTATAGATTTCTGATGAAAGGTAACCGCCATGTGCATAGTAGTTAATAACTTCTTCTGATGAAAGACCAAATGTTACGATGTTTTCATCACCAACAGCTTCGTGAATTTCAACATTTGCACCGTCCATAGTTGCAAGAGTGATTGCACCGTTCATCATAAATTTCATATTACTTGTACCTGATGCTTCTTTTGATGCAGTTGAAATCTGGATGCTCACATCAGATGCAGGAATAATTCTCTGTGCAAGGTCAACATTGTAGTTAGGAATGAAGATAACCTTAAGTCTGCCACGAACAATAGGGTCGTTGTTGACTCTTGCAGCAACAGCATTGATTAACTTAATAACTCTCTTTGCAAGGCTGTAGCTTGAGAAAGCCTTTGCACCGAATACAAATGTTCTTGGCTGCATTTCAATATCAGGGTTTTCAAGAATCTGATTATAAAGATGCATTACATAGAGAATGTTAAGAGTCTGTCTTTTGTATGCGTGAAGTCTCTTAACCTGCGTACCGTAAAGGCTGTGTGACTCAAGCTTTGTATCAAATGTGTTGTTTACATAGTCAATAAATTCAAGCTTTTTGCCGTGCTTAACTGCTCTGAACTTTTCTTTAAATGCTGCATCGTCTGCAAGAGGGAGAAGGTCTTCAAGTCTTTCAGGGTCTTTAATCCAGCTGTCGCCTATAGCCTCGCAAATAAGCTTTGTAAGTTCAGGGTTAGCAGAGATGAGCCATCTTCTGTGTGTAATACCGTTTGTTTTGTTGTTGAATTTGTCAGGGAAGAATTCGTGGAAATCTTTCAGCTCCTGATTTTTAAGAATGTCTGTGTGAAGTGCGGCAACACCGTTAACAGAATGTGAACCAACAATTGCAAGGTTAGCCATTCTTACTTTGTTATCCCAAAGGATAGACATTTTTGACTTCTTTTCGTAGCTGTCGCCATATTTTTCGTAAATAGCATAGTCAAATCTCTTGTTGATTTCGTCAATAATCATAAAAATTCTTGGCAAGAGAGATTTCATAAGATTCATATCAATCTTCTCTAAGGCTTCAGACATAATTGTATGGTTTGTGTATGCCATTGTTTTCTTTGTGATTTCCCAGGCTGATGCCCATGGAATATTTTCTTCGTCAATTAATATTCTCATAAGCTCTGCAATAGCGAGTGACGGATGAGTGTCGTTAATGTGAACTGCGTGGTTTTCATAGAATTTTTCCATAGAAAGACCAAGCTTTTTGTGCTTCTTAACAATGCTCTGAAGTCCTGCACTTACAAAGAAGTATTCCTGTTTAAGACGGAGCTTTTTACCTTCATAAGTTGAATCGTCAGGATAAAGAACATTTGAAATTAATTCTGTGTTATATTTGTCTTCAACTGATTTAAGATAGTCACCGTGACTGAATTCAGAAAAATCAAGTTCTTCGCCGATAACCTTGGCACTCCAGAGTCTTAATGTGTTAACATTTTTGCAGTCATAACCAACGATAGGAGTATCGTATGGAACAGCAAGAACCTCTTCACAGTTTTTGTGCTGAACCTGAATTTCACCGTTTTTGTCAATGTCAACATCAATGTCACCGCCAAAGCGTACAACAACAGCTTCGTCGTCTCTTCTCATTTCCCAGATGTTTTCATATTTAAGCCAGTTATCTGCTTCTTCAAGCTGATAACCCTCTTTAATTGTCTGTTTGAATAAACCGTATTTGTATCTTATGCCCTGACCGTATGCAGGAACACCTGTTGAACTCATAGAGTCCAGGAAACAAGCAGCAAGTCTGCCAAGACCGCCATTACCAAGACCTGGTTCAATTTCAATTTCCTTAAGGTCATTAATATCTATACCAAGCTCAGCTAAAGCCTCGGTTGCCTGTTCTTTTATGCCGAGATTGATTAATGTAGTGTCAAGAAGTTTACCAAGCAAAAACTCCATTGAGAAATAGTGTACCTGTTTAACATTCTTTTCGTTGTATTTGTTTTTTGATTCGTACCAGTACTGTGTTACATAGTCTCTTACAAGTCTTCCAAAAGCTTCATAGATGTGAAGTGGATGAGCCTGTTCAATATCCTTTGAATATCTTGTTATAAGCTTTTGTTTAAAATCTTTTTTAATTTGTTCTTTAGTTATGTTAAGCATTATTTATATCCTTTCAATTATAAGTTTTCATATACATCAATATAGTTTTTAGCAGCCTGAGACCAGTCAAATTTACTTCTCATTGCATTTCTTACAAGCTTGCTCCATACTTCCTTGTTTTCATACTGCTTTAAAGCATATTCAATAACATAAAGCATATCGTGAGCATTGAAGTTCTCAAAAGAGAAACCGTTTCCTTTGCCTGTAAATTCGTTATATGCAGTTACAGTGTCTTTAAGACCGCCTGTTTCTCGTACAACAGGGATTGAGCCATATCTTAAAGCCATAAGCTGACCAAGTCCGCAAGGCTCAAAAAGAGATGGCATTAAGAATAAGTCAGATGCAGCATAAATCTTTCTTGCAAGGTCATCTGAGAAAGTAATGTTAACAGACATTCTGTCAGGATATTTGCGGGCAAAGTATTTGAATACTTCTTCGTATTTTGCATCGCCTGTCCCAAGCAAAACAAGCTGAACATTGTTGCTCATAATCTGCTCAAGTACTGCAATAACAAGGTCAAAGCCCTTTTGAGGAGTCATTCTGCTGATAATACCAATCATAGGAATATCCTCAGAAACTGCAAGACCTAAGTCCTGCTGCAGCTTTGTTTTATTAATCTTTTTAATATCGGTTTTAGCTGAACTGAAATTTTCATAAAGAGCCTTGTCTGTTTTTGGGTCATAGATTTCATAGTCTATACCATTTAGTATGCCCTTTAATTTGTAATTGTTTTCACGAAGTACCCCGTCAAGACCTTCACCGTAGTATTCACCCTGAATTTCCTCTGCGTATGTGGGGCTTACGGTGTTAACAAAGTCTGAATAAACAATACCGCCCTTCATAAATGAAATGCAGTCATAGAATTTAAGCTTGTCGTCTGTGTAGTAGCCGTCATTAAGGTTTAAAAGCTCACTTAAAATCTGCTTAGGGAAAATTCCCTGGAATTTTAAGTTGTGAATTGAGTATAAAACCTTACAGAATGCTTTTGTTCCATAGTAATAGTGGTGCATAAGTACGGGAACAAGACCTGTGTGCCAGTCATTGCAATGAATAATATCAGGCTCGAAGTCCTCCATATGGAGAATTGCTTCTAAAATGGCTCTGTCAAAGAACGCAAATCTTTCGCCGTCATCATAGTAGCCATATGCACCATCTCTTTTGAAATAATACTCGTTGTCAATAAAGTAAAAAACAGTATTACCGAGAGTTGCTGTAAGAAGTCCGCAATATTGATTTCTCCAGCCAACGGGAACGGTAAAATCGCAAATCTTTTTCATTTTATTTTTATATTCATCTTTAATATCCTGGTAGAGGGGACAAATAACTCTGGTTTCGTAGCCGTTTTTGTTAAGCTCTTTAGGAAGTGCATATGCTACATCACCAAGACCTCCTGTTTTTAAGAATGGATATGCTTCGCTTGTAGCGAACATAATTTTTTTCATAATAAGTACCTCCGCCTATTAAAAATATCAAATTGTATTATATCACAAGAAATGAAATTTGTCACCTTTTTTCGTGTATTTTTATATATATGTAGAAAAATTTCATTAATATGATAAAAAAATCAAACTTTTTTTAAAAAAACACTTGATTATTTCAGTAAAATGTTGTATCATAAAACAAAAGTGGGGGAAAGATACATAAAAGTGGAAGAAAGTGGAGAATACCTCGGAAAGGAGTTTTGCAGATGTTAATAGGCGAATATAACCATAGCATTGATGTTAAGGGCAGAATTATTATGCCTGCAAAATTCCGTGATGATATCGGAGATGTATACTACATAACTATTTCTCAGGAAAAGGGACAGTGCCTTAAGGTATATTCTCCTGAAGAATGGCAGTCCTTCTTTGAAAAAGTTTCTTCCATTAAGGAAAGTGATAAAATTGCAGTAAGATTTAAAAGAGAAGTGCTTTCCCACTCAGCAGAATGTAATGTGGATAAGCAGGGAAGAATTTTAATTCCTGATATGCTTATAAAATATGCAGATATTGAAAGAGATGTGGCAGTTGTAGGTCAGGGCACGTACATAGAACTCTGGGCATACGATAAATGGCTCAGCTACAATGCAGAAGAAACTGAGGTTGACGAAGAGAAATTTGCAGAACATCTTTCAAACTACGGATTGTGATTATGGAATTTAAACATATATCGGTATTGCTTAATGAAAGCGTTGATGCACTTTCGGTCAATAACGAAGGCTGCTTTGCAGACGGAACACTTGGCGGAGGCGGTCATTCCTTAAAGCTTCTTGAAGGTCTTGATAATATAAAGCTTATAGGGATAGACAGAGATATAGATGCAATACAGGCGGCAAAGGAAAGACTTAAAGACTATAAAGAAAGAGTAATCTTTCACAAAAGCAATTACTGTGAAATTAAAAGCATATTAAAAGAATACGATGTTGATGGCTTAATGGGTGCAATACTTGACCTTGGTGTTTCATCCTATCAGCTTGATAACGGAGAAAGAGGATTTTCATACAACTCCGATGCAAGACTTGATATGAGAATGGACCAAAGCCAGAGCCTTTCTGCCTATGATGTTGTAAACACTTATGAAAAAAATGACCTTGCCAAAATTTTCAGAGACTACGGTGAAGAAAAATTTGCATTCCGTATAGCAGAGGAAATTGATAAGGCAAGAAAAATAAAGCCTGTGGAAACAACCTTTGAGCTTGCAGAGCTGATAAAGCTTGGAATACCTGCCGCAGCAAGAAGAAGCGGAGGCCATCCTGCAAAGAGAGTTTTTCAGGCAATAAGAATAGAGGTTAATTCAGAACTAAGCCTTTTAAAACAATCGGTGGAAGACTTTTTTGAAGTCCTTAAACCGAGGGGCAGACTTGCAATAATAACCTTCCATTCACTGGAAGACAGAATAGTGAAAAATACTTTTAATGATTTCTGCAGAGGTTGCACATGCCCTCCTGATTTTCCAATATGTGTTTGCGGAAACAAACCAAAGGGAAAGCTTGTAAACAGAAAACCCATAATTGCAGGAGAGGAAGAGTTAACAGTTAACTCAAGGTCGTCTTGTGCAAAGTTAAGAATTATAGAAAAACTATAAATGTCTGTATAAAATTGCCCATTTTGCACTGTTTTACTCTTTTGTGTACACAAAGT
The DNA here is from genome assembly GCA_964568815.1 of uncultured Eubacteriales bacterium. GTDB lineage: Bacteria > Bacillota > Clostridia > RGIG6154 > RGIG6154 > RGIG8700. The sequence continues at coordinate 11,731 of CAZMRY010000010.1, forward strand.
ACACGACAGTCGTAAATCAGCACAATATGAACAATTTTTTCCCAGACATACATTGAGAGGAGTTGAAGTGGTGAATAGCTACAATGGTTACATTTCAGGAACAGCAGTTCCTAAATACGGATATGCACCTGAAGTAAAAGTAAAACCACAAGTACAGCAGGAAAAAAAGATATCTAAAAAAGAAAACACAAAAAGGTTTTATAAACTGTTTATGATTGGTCTTTTTGCTGCGGTATTCACCATAGTTTTAAGAAGCACAATAATTTCTCAGATGAATAATCAGATTGCATCTTTAAACAGCACTCTTGCAAAGGTGGAAAAAGAGGTTCAGCAGTCAGCAGTAAAGCTTGAAGCAATGACAGATTTAAACACAGTACAGTCTGTTGCAGTAAATGAGCTTAATATGGGAACTCCTCAACAGCATCAGATTGTTGAGCTTGACCTTGATATGGGCAACAAAACAATAGCAGTTCAGTCAGGCAGTGACAGTTCAGGCAACTGGTTAACATCAGTATGGAATTTTTGTATGGAATATTTATACTGATTGCAAAGTATATTAAAATGAATAGTTAAAATGTTAAATAAAGGGGTTTATAAAGATATAAACCCCTTTGTCAGTAAAGTGGAGATTATAATGGCAAAGGTAAAAAACATCACCAAAAAAAGAATAATCTATATGCTTTGCGTCCTTGCGGCGTTGGTTGTTGTTATGCTGGCAAAAATCTTCTGGTTGCAGTTCGTAGAAGGCGGAAAGTGGCAGGAACTTGCAATGCAGCAGCAAACTAAGGACAGAATTATAAATCCAAAAAGAGGCACAATATACGACAGAAATATGAAAGAGCTTGCAGTATCTGCATCGGTTGATACAGTTGTTGCAGACCCTACCATTGTTAAAGACGAGGATGCAGTGGAAGATGTGTGCAAGATTCTTTCTTCTATATTAAATCTTGATTACGAAGATGTAAAAAAGGATGTAACCAAAAACTCAAGATATGAAATAATAAAGTCAAAAATAGAAAGTGAAGCGGCTCAGAAAATCAGAAAAGAAATTGCAGACGGAAATCTTCCTGGAATTTCTATTGTTGAAGACTCAAAAAGATATTACCCCTATAAAAATTTCGCCGCACATATTCTGGGCTATGCAGGTTCAGACAATCAGGGCCTTTCAGGCATTGAACTTAAATATGACGACTATTTAACAGGCGAATCAGGAAGAATTGTAACCGCACAGGATGTAAGAGGCGTTGAGGTTTCATACGAATACGAGCATTATTACAGTTCAAAGGACGGTTGCAGTCTTGTTCTTACTATAGACGAGGTAATTCAGCATTATGTTGAAAACGAGCTTGAAACAGCGATTATTGAAAATGATGCAAAGAACGGTGCTTGTGCAATTGTTATGGATATTAAAACAGGAGAAATCCTTGCAATGGCGACAAAGCCTGACTTTGATCCAAACAGCTATGCTAAAATAACAGAAGCCTCTGCTCTTGAAGCAATAGAGGCGGCACAGACAGATAAGGAAAAAAATGAACTTGTTGCAGCAGCAAGAAACAAAATGTGGAGAAACAAAGCAGTTGTTGACACATACGAGCCTGGTTCTACATTTAAAATTCTAACTTCTGCAATAGCTATAGAGGAAAATCTTATACCTGATAATAAAACTTTCTACTGCTCAGGCTCAACTGAGGTAGCAGGAACAAGAATAAGATGCTGGAAAGCAGGCGGTCACGGAATGCAGACCTTTGCTCAGGCAATTCAGAATTCATGCAACCCTGCATTTATCGAAATGGGTGCATTGGTTGGCAAAGACAATTTCTTTAAATATGTAAAAGGGTTCGGCCTTACAGAAAAAACAGGAATAGATGTAACAGGTGAAGCACTTGGTATCTTCTTCAGCCCAACATATTACGGTCCTGTCGAAAACGCAACAACATCATTCGGTCAGGGCTTTCAGGTAACACCAATTCAACTCATTACAGCAGTTTCTGCTGTTGCAAATAATGGAAAGTATGTAACTCCGCATGTTGTTAAAGAAATAATTGACGCAGACGGAAATGTTATTAAAAAAGCAGAAACACAAGAAAAAAGACAGATTGTTTCAGAAAAAACAAGTGAAAAACTAAGAAAAATGCTTGAAGATGCAGTTGCTGTCGGTTCAGGTAAAAATGCATATATCAAGGGCTACAGAGTTGCAGGTAAAACAGGAACATCAGAAAAACAGCCTCGTAGCGAAAATAAAAAAATAGCATCGATGGTAGCTTTTGCACCTGCAGATGACCCGCAGGTGGCAGTCCTTGTTATGATAGACGAACCTGAGGCAGGTCAATACTTCGGCGGTGTTATCGCCGCTCCTGTAGTGGGAAGAATAATGGAAAACACACTTCAGTATTTAGGCGTTGAAAAGGTGCTCACGGAAGAAGAACAGAGTCAGGAAATACAGGTTGTTAATACTGTAGGCAAAACTGTTGAAGAGGCTAAAAAGCTTGTTGTTGATGCAGGCTTTAAATACAGCGTTGAAGGTAATGGCACAACAATTTTAAGACAGACACCGCAAAGCGGAGTAAGACTTCCTGAAGGAACTTTAATTCTTCTTCACACAGAGGATAAAGAGCCGCAGATGGTAACAGTGCCATCTGTACAGAACTGTTCAATACTTCAGGCTAATAATATTATTGTAAGCAGCGGACTTAATATGAAGGTTGCAAGCGGAGGCAGAAACTCAAGCAGTGCAGGTGACACTGCCGCATTCAATCAGGAACCTGCTGCAGGAACGGTTGTTGAAAAGGGAACCGTTGTATATGTTGAATTCAGACATCTTGATGTAGAATAGAGGTAATAAAATGTTACTAAAAGATTTGCTCGGTACAATTGAATACGAGGGCAATGCAGACATAGAAATTACATCAGTGGAAAGCTCTTCTTTAACAGTAAAGAAGGGCTCTGCCTTTGTGTGCATAAAAGGCTATGAAACTGATGGTCATAAGTATGCGGAAAATGCCTGTGAAAAAGGTGCATCTGTAATTATAGCAGAAGATGATGTAAATGTTTCCTGCCCTGTGGTTAAGGTTAAGGATACAAGAAGAACTCTTGCAATCCTCTGTGCAAATTTCTACAATAACCCATCAAGAGAATTTAAGCTTGTTGGCATAACAGGAACAAATGGTAAAACAACAACTACCTATTTGCTTAAACAAATTCTTGAAGAAGCAGGGCAAAAAGTAGGTCTTATAGGAACAAATCAGATAGTTATTGGAGATGAAATATATCCTGCCGCAAGAACAACACCTGATTCCTTTGAACTTCAGGAGCTTTTCAGAAAAATGGCGGAAAATAAGGTTGATACTGTTGTTATGGAGGTTTCATCTCACGCCTTGTATCTTGACAGAGTGTATGGTTGTGATTTCGATGTGGGTGTGTTCACAAACTTAACTCAGGACCATCTTGATTTTCACAAAACTATGGAAAATTACAGAGATGCAAAAGCAATTTTATTTGACATATGCAAAAAAGGTGTAATCAACACCGATGATGAAGCAGGAATTTATATGGCAAGAAGTGCAAAGTGCCCTGTTATGACCTGTGGTATAGATAAGGATGCAGAATTAAAAGCTGAAAATGTACTGCTTGAGCAAAGAGGTGTATCTTTTGATATAAATTCTTATAGATACAGCCTTTCAATACCAGGTAAGTTCTCAGTATATAATGCTCTTTCTGCAATAGGTGCAGCAAAAGCACTTGGAATAGATGAAAAAATTATAATTAATGCACTTGAAAAAGCAAAAGGTGTAAGAGGAAGAGCTGAGGTTGTACCTGTATCAGAAGATTTTACTGTGCTTGTTGACTATGCACATACACCTGACGGAATAGAAAATATTTTAAAAACAGCAAAAGGCTTTGCAAAGGGAAGGGTTGTAATTCTTTTTGGCTGCGGCGGTGACAGAGACAATACAAAAAGACCAATAATGGGCAAGGTTGCAAGCTCTCTTGCGGATTTCTGTATTATAACATCAGATAATCCCAGAACAGAAAAACCTATGGACATAATCAATGAAATTCTTACGGGAGTAAAGGGTGAACATATTGTTATTGAAAATAGAAAAGATGCAATAAAATATGCTGTTGAAAATGCAAAAAAAGATGATGTTATAATTCTTGCGGGCAAAGGTCATGAGGATTATCAGATAATAGGAAAAGAAAAAATACACTTTGATGAGATAGAGATATTAATGGAATTAAAAGGAGTGAAATAATGCAGAGAATTAAAATTTCAGAAGTTGCAGAGGCAACTGGTGGGAAAATTCTAAGCGGAAATTCCAAGGATAGCTTCGACTGCATCGGTAAAGACTCCCGTGCAGTTAAACAGGGTATGTTTTATATAGCTATAAAGGGCGAAAACTTTGACGGAAACAAGTATGCGGAGAGTGCTATGAAAAATGGCGCTATGGGTTGTCTTGTATCTGAAGAGATAGAAAGCGAAAAACCGGTTGTTCTTGTTGAAGATACCGTAAAGGCTCTTGGACAGCTTGCAAAATACTACAGAAATAAATTTGATATCCCTTATGTGGGGGTAACAGGAAGTGTTGGAAAAACCACAACAAAGGATATGATTGCCTGTGCTCTTTCAGCTAAATTAAATGTAATGAAAACTCAGGGGAACTGTAATAATCATATTGGTCTTCCGTTAACGCTTTTAAGTTTAGAAAAGCACCATGAAATCGGTGTGACTGAAATGGGAATGTCAGGCTTTGGCGAAATTGAATATTTAGCATCTTTGGTTGAACCTGAAACAGCAGTTTATACAAACATAGGTGTTTCCCATATCGAAAAGCTTGGCTCACGGGAAAATATTTTAAAAGCAAAAAGCGAAATGCTTAACCATCTTAAAGAAGACGGTCTTGTTGTTCTCTGCGGTGATGACGATATGCTTTTAAGCTTAACAAAAGACCTTGAACATAAATACATAACATATGGTGTTGAAAATAAAAACTGTGATGTTTATGCAGATAACATAAGACAAAGCGGCGAAACTGATATGGAATTTACTATCCATTGCAACGAGGGAACCTTTGAGGGCAGAATTCCTGTTCTTGGCGACCATAATGTAAACAATGCCTTAGCGGCGTTTATAGTTGCAAGGAAATACGGAGTTGAGCCTTGCGATATTTTAAGTGCCCTTTCTATGTTTGAGCCAGGGGCAATGAGACAGAATATTGTAAAAACAAATGGCATAACATTAATAAATGACTGCTATAATTCAAGCCCATCATCTGTTCAGGCAGGTCTTAAAACCTTAAGACAGATAACAGGTACAAGAAAAATTGCAATTCTCGGCGATATGCTTGAAATGGGCGAAATGTCTGAAAAGCTCCACGGTGATGTTGGCGGATATGCAGTAGAAACAAAGACAGACTATCTTATTGCAGTAGGAGATAAAAGCAGATTTATAATAGAAGGTGCCTGCGAAAAAGGTTTTGATAAGAATAACACAAAATTCTTTGAAACCAATAAACAGGTAAACGAATTTTTAGACGGTTTCCTTAAAGAGGGCGATGCAGTACTTGTCAAAGCCTCAAGAGGAATGAAGCTTGAAGAAATTGTAGACCATATAATAGATTTTTAACAATACGATATTGGTGAAAAGGAGTTCCAAAAATGGATAAGAATATGTATATTTGCCTTTTGGCTTCGTTTGTAGCAAGCCTTGTAATAACATATATACTTATACCTGTTTTAAGAAGGCTTAAATTCGGGCAGACTATAAGAGAAGAAGGTCCGCAGTGGCACAATAAGAAAAGCGGAACACCCACAATGGGCGGAATTGGTTTTCTTTTGGTTGCAGTGGCAATTACTCTTATTCACAGCAAAGACAGCGCAGTGAAATTTGGTTGTATTTTTGCAGGTCTTTACGGAGTAATAGGTTTTCTTGATGACGGTATTAAAATTATCCTTAAAAGAAATCTCGGCTTGAATGAAAAACAAAAGCTCATACTTCAGGTACTTGTATCAGTTGTGTTTCTTGTAATTGGAGTAGACAAAGGTTATATTTCAACAACTTTAAGTATTCCTTTTACGGATATCGTATGGGATTTGAAATGGTTTTATATAGTTTTTATGGCAATTTATATGATTGCCTATACAAATGCAGTTAATTTAACAGACGGTCTTGACGGACTTGCAGCAAGCGTAACCGCTGTGGTAAGTATATTCTTTATTTTTTGCAGTGTTGTACTTGAAAGCGAAACATCATACTTCGCAACGGCACTTACAGGTGCGCTTCTCGGATTTTTAGTGTTCAACTTCCACCCTGCAAAGGTGTTTATGGGTGATACAGGCTCACTTTTCCTTGGTGGTGCAGTAGCAGTTATGGCTGTTCTTTTAAAGCTTGAACTGTTGTTAATCCTTGCGGGTGTAATATATGTAATTGAAGCTCTTTCAGTTGTGCTTCAGGTAGCATATTTCAAAAAAACCAAGAAAAGATTATTTTTAATGGCACCTATTCATCATCATTTTGAAATGAAAAAGATGAATGAGGTAAGTATAGTAAGTATGTTTACAGGCATAACGCTGATTGCCTGTATAATATCAGCATTTGCAATTTAACGGAGGAAATATTTTGGCTAAGAAGAAAGAAAAGAAAAAAGCAGGTATAAATCTTTTCAAAGGCATTGAAAACACAGACACAGTTCTGTTTAATGTCATTCTTGTTATGCTCTGTTTCGGGCTTATAATGTGTTTTTCAGCATCGGCACCAACTGCTGAGGTAAGACAGGGTGACAGCTATTATTTCTTAAGAAAACAGATGCTCTGGGCAATAATCGGATTTATGGCAATGATATTTGCTATAAATGTTGATATGGATAAAATTAAAAAGCTTACAGGTCCTGCATATATAACAACTCTCGTATTACTTATTATAGTATTTGCAATGCCATCAGTTAACGGTGCAAGAAGATGGATTCAGCTTGGTGGTTTTAGTTTTCAGCCATCGGAGTTTGCAAAAATTGCCATAATATTACTTCTTGCAAAAAATCTTGAAAAGAAAAACTGGGAAAAATCGAAATTTTTTCAGGACTTCGTTATGTGCACACTTCCTGCTCTATTAATATGCGGTATGCTTGTGTTTCAGCCACACTTCAGTTGTATAGTGCTCATAGCATTAATAACAGCAGGAATGATGTATTTTTCAGGAGCAAAAATGTGGCACTTTTTTGTATGCTTAATCCCTGTTGTGCCAGCAGTTATATGGCTTTTAACAGGTGAAGGTGCAGAATACAGATGGCAGCGTATTGAAGCATTTTTACATCCTCTCGACCATATTCAGGAGGGTGCATATCAGACAATTCAGGCACTTTATGCCATAGGCTCAGGAGGTCTTTTTGGTCTTGGACTTGGCGGAAGCAGACAAAAGTTCTTATATCTTCCTGAACCTCAAAACGACTTTATCTTTGCGGTTATCTGTGAAGAACTTGGCTTTTTGGGAGCGATACTTGTAATAGGACTTTTCTGTATAATGCTCTGGAGATGCGTAGTTGTTGCAATCAATTCTCAGGACAGATACAAAAGCCTTGTGGTTTTAGGTGTAACTATATTAATGGCGGCACAGTTTGTAATTAATATCTGTGTTGTAACTAATATAATCCCTGTAACAGGTATGCCATTACCTTTCTTTAGTGCAGGCGGTTCATCACTTGTATTTGTAATGTTCGCAATGGGACTTGTTCTTAATGTTTCAAAAGATATAAAAAAGAAGTAACAATTAAACATACACCTTCATATTGTGAAATATGGAGGTGCAGTAATGAGCTGCTATATAATTGAAGGAGGCAGACCCCTCACAGGAGAAATAGACCTTCAGGGTTCTAAAAATTCTGCCTTGCCCATACTTGCGGCAACTTTACTTAATAAAGGTGTGTGTGTAATAGAAAATTGCCCAAACATAAAAGATGTTGAAACGGCAATAGAAATTCTGGAGTCTCTCGGTTGTACTGTCAGAAGAAAAGAAAACAAGTTAACAGTAGACTCATCAGAGTGCAGAAGATATATAATCAAAAAAGAACTTATGTGCAAAATGAGATCATCAATTGTATTTTTAGGTGCACTCCTTGCAGTAAATAAGCAGGCGGTTGTATGCTACCCGGGAGGCTGTTGTATTGGGGAAAGACCAATAGATATACATATATCCTCATTAAAGGCTATGGGCGGTGCAATCTACGAAATATACGGAAGCTTTTACTGTCTTTTTGATAAAGGGAAAGGCTGCGGAATAAATCTTCCTTATCCGAGCGTTGGAGCAACAGAAAATATAATGATATGTGCATCTCTTACGAAAGGGAGAACGGTTATAAACAATCCTGCAAGGGAACCTGAAATAGTAGAACTTCAGAATTTCCTGAACAAAATGGGTGCAAAAATAAGCGGTGCAGGAACAGACAAAATTGTTATAAGGGGAGTAAAAAGATTCAAAAAGCAAGTTGAATATAAAATCCCTCCTGACAGAATTGCCTGTATAACATATATGACATATTCAGCAATAACAGGGGGCAAACTTAAAATAAACAACGCACCTGTTAGCCATATAATGAATGAGCTTGATGTGTTTGCAAAAATGGGGTGCAGTATAAGTCTTTTTGATGGTGGTGTTGAAATAGAAAGAAAAGATAAAATGAAACCTTTCGGTAAAATAACAACTGCACCATACCCTGGCTTTCCAACTGACAGTCAACCTTTTATGTGCCTTATGGGAGCTCTTTGCGATGAAGAAAGCATAATAGAAGAAAATGTGTTTGAAAACAGATTTTCATACACAGAAGAACTGCGGAAATTCAATGTTTGTGCAGAGTGTAAAGATAATAAGCTTTACATAAAAAAGAATAATATGATTAATGCAACTGCAAGTGCTTGCGATTTGCGTGGCGGTGCGGCTTTAGTGGGTGCGGCACTTATGGCAGAGGGAGTAAGCGAAATAAATAATATTGAACATATAGACCGAGGATATGAAAACTTTAAAGAAACCATATTAAAGCTTGGAGGAAATATAACAAGAGAAGATGAAGAAAAAAAGAGTACTGAAAGAATCAGATGAAAAAATCATACAGATAAGAGATAGAAACAGAAGAAGAAAGAAAAACAGAAGAATTGCTTTTGGTGTAATTCTTCTGTTGATAGGTGTTATGCTCGCTATGCTTTTATTACCGTGCTTTAATATTAAATATATTGATGTTAAAGGTAATGAAAAGGTATCTCAGGCACTTCTTACAGAGAAGTCAGGAGTTGAATACGAAGACAATATTTTTAAAGTTAATATAAAAAAAGCAAAAAAACAAGTGGAAAAAATTCCATATGTGAAGAATGTAAGAATAAAACGAAAGCTTCCTAATATTGTAACAATAGAAGTGGAAGAAAGAAAACCAATTGCAGCAATACCTGCAGGAGAAGGATTTGTACTTATAGATATAGAAGGAAGATTTCTTGAAAAAGTACAGGAAAATAAGCTGCCTGTTATTGAGGGGTTAAAGGTTAAGCTTCAGGAAGGTAATTATTTAGGGGATGAAAATCCGAATTTTGTATTAAATTTCAAAAGCCTTTTAGAGTGCATGAAAGAAAACAGTATTAAAGAAAGAATAACAAATTATAAGGTTGATAAGAATGATGAAATAACATTTGTTATCGATGGGACAAAAACCATTATACTCGGCGAAAAAACAAACACAGAATATAAACTCATACTTCTTGAAGCTGCCATTAATGAGCTTCCGCCAACTCAGAAAGGGACAATAAATTTAACAACAGAGGGGCAGGCATTATACTCTCCCGAAGAATAAAAACGGGATAACTGTAAAGTTGAAAACTTTACAGTTATCTTTTTGCCAGAATGTAGTAAATAAAGGCTTTGAAGAGTTGTGTAAAGTAAAAGACTTTACAATACTAAACAAAATTTGCAAAATGTTATTTACAAAACGAAACCTTTGTATTATAATATATTTACTAGACTCGATAAAAATTATATTTTACATAGGGGGAAACTAAAAATGGCAATTGATTTTGTACTGGACAGCAACATGAATGTTACACAAATAAAAGTTATAGGTTGTGGCGGCGGCGGTAATAATGCTGTTAACACAATGGTAAAAGCAGGACTCAAGGGTGTTGAATTTATAGCAATTAATACAGACAAACAAGCACTCTTAAAATCAGAAGCAGACATTAAAATTCAGATTGGCGAAAAACTTACAAAAGGACTCGGTGCAGGTGCAGATCCTGAAATCGGTCGTAAGGCTGCTGAAGAAAGCATTGAAGAAATCGGACAGGCTTTAAGAGGCGCAGATATGGTGTTCATTACTGCAGGTATGGGTGGCGGAACAGGAACAGGTTCAGCTCCTGTTGTTGCAGGTCTTGCAAAAGAAATGGGTATCTTAACAGTTGGTGTTGTAACTAAACCTTTTGGTTTTGAAGGCAAGCCAAGATCAGAAAAAGCTGTTAAAGGTATTGAAAACCTTAAAGCTAATGTAGACACATTAATTACAATTCCAAACGATAAGCTTTTTGAAATTGCACAGAAGAATACACTTTTAACTGATGCTTTCGGTATGGCTAACGATATTTTAAGACAGGGTGTTCAGAGTATTTCTGATACAATTACAGGCAGCGGATTCATTAACCTTGACTTTGCTGATGTTAAGCAGGTTATGAAGAACGCAGGTTATGCTCATATGGGTATCGGTCTTGCAAAGGGCGACAACAGAGCAGAAGAAGCAGCACTTGCAGCTATTTCAAGCCCATTACTCGAAACAACAATCGATGGTGCAAAGGGTGTTCTTATTAATATTTCAGGTGCAAACCTTGGTATCTTAGAAGTAAGACAGGCAGCAGAAATCATTCAGCAGCATGTTGACCCATCAGCAAACATTATCTTTGGTGCAGCTATTGATGAAGAAATGGGCGAAGAAATTTCTATCACTGTTATTGCAACAGGCTTTGATTCAAAGGGTATCGTTTTCCCTGGAACAAAATCAGAACCGACTCCTTTCGAAACAAACAAGGGTTCAAGCCTTTTTGATCAGCTCAAGGCAGAAAGAGAACAGATAAACGCTTCATCATCAGCTTCAGTTGAATCAGCT
>CAZMRY010000010.1:22950-27389 GCA_964568815.1 uncultured Eubacteriales bacterium
ATATATATGAAAATTTCAACAGAAATTGCATCATCGGCAAGAATTGTCGGAGAAGAAAAGGCAGTTGAGTATATTGCCAAGGCAGGTTTTGACGCCTGGGATTTTTCAATGACAGCAATGTGCAAATACGATTGGACAAATAAGTGCCTTTTGGATAATGACCATCCTCTTGCAGGAGATAACTATCTTGCGTTTGCAAGAAAGCTTAAACAAATAGGTTTTGACAACGGTATACACTGTAACCAGTCACACGCACCATTCCCTACATACTGTGACGAAATCAGAGGATATCTTAAAAGAGCAATAGAATGTACTGCAGAGGCAGGGGGAGAAATCTGTATAATCCATCCTGATAATTATAAATCGGCTGAAGAAAATGCAGAAATTTATTTTGAACTTTTACCTTTTGCCAAAGAATGCGGAGTTAAAATTGCAACAGAAAATATGTTTAACTGGAATTACGGTCCTGCACCTGCGGCTTGTTCTTCACCTGAAAGCTTTGTTAAGCATCTGGAGACTGTGAATGATGATTATTTTGTAGCATGTCTTGATATAGGTCATGCAGAGCTTAAATCCCTTAACACAAGTGCTGTAGAAATGATAAAAGCAATTGGAGACAAGCTTCAGGCACTCCATATTCACGATAATGACAACAAAGGTGATTGCCACCAGATACCATTTTCAATGAATATAGACTTTAATGCAGTAACAAAAGCACTAAAAGAAATTAATTATAAAGGCTATCTTACTCTTGAGGCAGATGCATATCTTAAAGAATATGATGAAACAAATGTGTTTGAAGGAATTAAAAAATTAGCAGAGTCAGCTAAAAAAATATCAGAAATGATGAAATGATGTAAATGAAAGTATGCAAAAAGGTTGCATGCTTTTATTTTTTGTGTTAAATTTAAAGTGCGGCAAGAGATAAAAGCAACCAAAGGTTGCGAAATATTCAAATAAAAGTTGGTAGATAATATGTATGAGCTTTGATATTATTAATATAATAAATATAAGGAGCGTTGATATTAATGAAAATAGGCGAAAAAATAGCAAATCTTCGTATTATGGCAGGAATGTCACAGGAACAGCTTGCAGAAAGCTTAGAGGTTTCAAGACAGTCTGTTTCAAAGTGGGAAATGGACCAGGCACTTCCGCAGATAGATAAAGTGCTTCAGCTTTGTGAACTTTTTAAAATTTCGACAGACAGTCTTTTAAAAGAAAAAATTGAAATTTCAAATAATGAAAAAAAGGGTAACAAATATTTTGGTACAGATGGTTTCAGAGGTGAGGCAAATATAACCCTTACATCTATGCAGGCATATAAAGTGGGAAGATTTTTAGGCTGGTATTATCAGTCATCTCTTTCAGGATGCACAAAAAGTAATCACAGACCAAAGATTGTTATTGGAAAAGATACGAGAAGGTCAAGCTACATGCTTGAATACTCAATTGTTGCAGGTATAACAGCATCAGGTGCAGATGCATATATGCTTCATGTTACCACAACCCCAAGCGTTTCTTATGTTACAAGACAGGAGGAGTTTGACTGCGGTATTATGATAACCGCCTCCCATAATCCTTTTTACGATAACGGTATTAAGGTTATTAACAAATATGGTGAAAAGCTTGACGATAATACAACAGCACTTATTGAGGCATATATTGACGGCGACCTTTTGGCACTTGGTGTTACAGGAGAAGACTTACCTCTTGCAACAAGAGAGAGAACAGGCTGTATTATAGACTATTCATCAGGAAGAAACAGATACCTTGGTTATCTTATTTCACTTGCATCTCATTCATATAAAAACTTAAAAATCGGTCTTGACTGTGCCAATGGTGCATCATGGATGATTGCAAAATCAGTGTTCGGAGCTCTGGGTGCACAGACAGTTGTAATAGGCGCAGAGCCTGATGGACTTAATGTTAACGAAAACTGCGGTTCAACCCATATTGAAAATCTTTGCAGACTTGTAAAGGAACAGCATCTTGATGTGGGTTTTGCTTTTGATGGTGATGCAGACAGATGTATTGCAGTTGACAGCAATGGCGAAATAGTAGACGGCGATAAAATGCTCTATATTTTAGGTAAAAGACTTAAATCAAGAGGTATGCTTAACCACGATACGGTTGTTGCAACCATTATGTCAAACAGCGGATTTTTCGCAAGCCTTGAAGAAATCGGCATAAAATGTGAGCAAACTAATGTGGGCGACAGATTTGTTTACGAGTGTATGCAGGAAAAAGGCTATGCCCTTGGCGGTGAACAGTCAGGCCATATTATAATTAAAAAATATGCAACAACAGGTGACGGTATTTTAACCGCAATTATGATTGCAGAAGAAATATGCGACTCAAAGCTGTCTTTGTCAGAGCTTGCATCACCTGTTAAGCTTTATCCTCAGTACACCAAAAATATAAGGGTTAAGGATAAGCCAGCGGTGTTTAAAGATAAAGAAGTTCTAGAAAGTAAAGATGCAGTTGAAAAGCTGATTGCAGGCAAGGGAAGAGCACTTCTTCGTCAGAGCGGTACAGAGCCTGTTGTAAGAATTATGATTGAAGCAGAAAGTGAAGAAAAATGTGTTGAATACGCGCAGATGATTGCAGACACAATAATAAAGGGAGGTCACAGCGTTGAATAAGCTTGTAGAAACAAAAGATTTGTTTGAATGTAAAACTGTCTACCTTGAAAAGCTTTTTAATGACCATAAATACCCATGGGAAATGCTACCCAATATAAAAGGCTATATAAATGAGCTTATAGAAAAGGGATTTGATGGCTTTGAGAAAATTGCGGAGGGCGTTTATGTGGGCAAAAATGTTAAAATCTATCCCACAGCTGTAATTGAAGGTCCTGCAATTATCGGAGAGGGTACAGAAATCCGTCCTGGAGCATTTATAAGGGGTTCAGTTATAACAGGTGCAAACTGTGTTATAGGAAATTCATCCGAACTTAAAAACTGTGTACTTCTTGAAAAGGTTCAGGTGCCTCACTATAACTATGTAGGTGACTCTGTCCTTGGCAATAAGGCACATATGGGAGCAGGCTCAATCTGTTCAAACTTAAAATCAGATGGAAAAGCAGTTGTAATTCACGGTGACGAGGAATATGAAACAGGTCTTCGTAAAATCGGCGGCATACTTGCTGACGGAGCGGATATAGGTTGTGGATGTGTATTAAACCCAGGAACAGTTATCGGTAAGAATACATCGGTATATCCTCTAAATGCATTAAGAGGTGTATTTCCGGCAGACAGTATAGTAAAATCTCAGAACAATATAACAGAAAGAAGGAATTAATATGAATTATATAGAAGTTGAAAGCTATGAAGAATTAAGCAGAAAGGCAGCAGACATAATTGCATCGCAGGTGAAATCAAAGCCTGAAAGCATTTTAGGTCTTGCAACAGGCTCAAGCCCGCTCGGAACATATAAATACCTTGCTGAAAACAAAGAACTTGATTTTTCAAAGGTTACATCAATAAACCTTGATGAATATGTAGGACTTACAGGTGACAATGACCAGAGCTACCGTTATTTTATGAACACAAATCTCTTCTCTAAAATAAATATCAGAAAAGAATATACCTTTGTACCAAATGGTTGTGCAGAGGATGTTGAAAAAGAGTGCAGAGAGTATGACGAAAGAATTGAAAAGCTTGGCGGAATAGACATTCAGCTTTTAGGCATAGGTCTTGACGGTCATATAGGCTTTAACGAGCCTGATGATGTGTTCACAAAGGAAACTCACCTTGTAGACTTAGACCCATCAACCATTGAGGCGAATGCAAGATTTTTTGCATCAAAGGATGATGTGCCAAAGAAAGCAATAACAATGGGTATGGGCGGAATAATGACAGCAAAAAAAGTTCTTCTTATTGCCAATGGCAAAAACAAAGAGGAAATAGTTAAAAAGGCATTCTTCGGACCTATAACACCAAAAATTCCTGCATCAATTCTCCAGCTTCACCCTGATGTAACAGTTATATATTCTGCAAACTAAACAAATTGCAATAAAATCATAGTGTTCAAATCCCTTATTGAATACTAAATGGTCTGAAGCAAAATTAATATTTATGCATCAAAATAAATTTTTCCGTTGTAGGGGCGGATATTATCCGCCCGCGGGCGACTGATAGTCGCCCCTACGTCCATTATTTATGCATATCTATACATTTTGCTACAGGCCCTTGGCGCACCAAAAGGGATACGGCTTTGCCGTCTTGCTCGTCGACCGAAAGCTATGCTTTCAGTACCCGACTCACACCAAAAAGCTGAAAAACTTGCCACAGGCAACTTTTTTTTAACGCTTTTTGCCCCCTCGGTGTTCGAATCTCTCTTGAATACTTAAAAACGGAGTTTACCCAAATGGGTAACTCCGTTTTTGGCGCACCAAAAGGGATACGGCTTTGCCGTCTTGCTCGTCGACCGAAAGCTAT
>CAZMRY010000011.1:0-26706 GCA_964568815.1 uncultured Eubacteriales bacterium
CACAAAGAGATAAGCACAAGGTTGGAGACATAATGAGCATAACTGTTGTAAGAAATGGTGAGACAAAAACTCTTAATGTTAAGCTTATGGAAGAAGTTCCAAACAGATAGAGGAATGTTTCTTATAGGAAAAAATTCTCTCCCTTAAACGGAGAGAATTTTTTTGTTATGCGTTGCAAAATATGTTGAAATATGTTATTATATGTATAATAAGCTAAGTATGGAGAGAATAATGAAAAAGATTTTGGCACTTATACTGGCATTTACAATGCTGGCAGCTTTAAATATATCGGCAATAGCTGAAGAAATTCCGGATGTAACCCTTATAGTTGACGGAAAGGTCGCAGATTGCGATGTTCCTCCGGTGATAGAAGAGGGCAGAACTTTAGTACCTGTGAGAGCATTGTTTGAGTCTCTTGACGCAAAAGTGGGCTGGAATGCCAGAACAAAAAAAATAACTATTGTGTATAATGAAACAGAAATTCTACTTTTTGCAGACTCTGTTGTTGCAATTGTTGACAATTTATACAAGGAGCTTGATGTTGCGGCAAAAATTATAGACTCAAGAACAATGATTCCTGTAAGATTTGTGTCAGAAACATTGAAATTCGGGGTTGAGTGGGATGAAAAAACAAGAACTGTTACGGTCACAACCAAGCCCAAGGAAGAAGAAAAAGAATTAAAAACATCAAATTATCTTTCGGGTGTTTCAGTAAAAAATACCGAAAACATCACAGAAATAACTGTAAAGGGCGTTGGTGAGGCAGAAGTTTATATGATGAAACTTCAAAACCCAAACAGATATGTTTTTGATTTTGATGATACGACTTTAGATGCAACAAAAACAACCTATGAGATTGAGAGTAAGCATATAACAAGTATAAGACTGGGACAGTTTGAAAAAACTATCGCAAGAGTAGTGCTTGAGGCTGATAAGTTCACTTCATATACTGCAAAAAAACAGGGCACAAACTACATAATAACATTAGGCAAGGAAGAAGAAAGTGAAGAAATACCAGTAGAATTACCTGAAGCAAATGTTTCTGCAAAAAAACACCTTGTTATTTTAGACCCTGGTCATGGCGGTCAGGATGTAGGTTCAATAGGTGAGTATGAAGGCGAAGATGTCTATGAAAAAGACATTGACCTTGATATTGCTCTGCATGTTGAAAAAATGCTGGCAGACGCGGGAATAGAAACCTATATGATAAGAGATGATGACTCAACTGTAGATATTCTTGAAAGACCTGAAATAGCAAATAAACAGGAAGGTACGCTTTATCTCAGTATTCACAATAATGCTTCAACAAATCCTGCGGTTAAAGGCACACAGATTTATTATTCTGATTCAGAAAGCAGTTTTGAAAATATGACAAACAAAGAGGTTGCAGAAGTATATTACGATAAAATAACTGCACTGGGTTTAAGAAAAGCAGGAGTAGTAGACAATCCAAGATATATTGTGATATACAGGTCTGATATGCCGTCATTTATTATCGAGGGAGCATTTATGACAAACGAAGAAGACATAGAGCTTCTTATGGATGCAGAATTCAGAAAGAAAATAGCAGTAGCAATAAGTGAAGCAACAATAGAGGTATTAAATAAAGCAAAGTAACAAAAACACCCTGTATACATAGAATGTATCGGGGTGATTTTTTGTACCGTATTTGTGATTATACTATGGTCAGCTCCGTTGATTTGAAAAAAGAAGTAATGAGCTATGGAGTTAAAATGACAGGCGCTCAGTATGAATGGAGAGAAACAAAAGGAAAGGGTATAAAGGTAGGGATAATTGATACCGGAATTGATGTAAACCATGAAGATATAGAATATAAAAACTGCATAAATTTCACAAATGATGACAGAGAAGATATAAATGACACCGCAGGACACGGCACTCATGTTGCAGGAATAGTAGGTGCAAGAATGAACGGAAAAGGTGTTGTGGGAGTGGCACCTGAATGTGACCTTTACATTGCAAAAGCATTTGACGGACAAGGCAGAGGGGACAAAAAAGGAGTTATAAAAAGCCTTGAATGGATGCTGGCAAATGAAGTGGATATAATAAATATGTCATTTTCGTCAAGTGAGAGAAGCGATGAAGAAGAAGCAATAGTGAAAAAATGCCTGGAAAATAATATATTTATGGTTGCAGCAGCAGGAAACAGAGGTGAGAGAAAAGTAACGTATCCGGGAAGATATAAAGGAGTAGTTGCAGTAAGCTCTGTTGATATAAACAAAATTAAAAGCGATTTCAGTTCGTATGGTAACGAAATAGATTTAGCTGCGGCGGGGGTTGATATTCTCTCAACATATAAAAACAATTCATATGCTGTGCTTAGCGGCACATCAATGGCGGCACCTCTTATTTCAGGTGCGGCTGCACTTATTCAGGCAAAAGCAGTTAAAAGATTTAAAAGAAAGCTTACGCCAGGTGAGCTTGAAGTTGTAATGGGAATATATGCAGATAACACAGATGCAGGCAGAAAATCAAAATGTTGCGGATGTGGAATATTTTCTTTTGGAAGAATAAATTCGTAGGGCGGATTATCCGCCCGTTTTGTTTTTATAATTTAATATGTAAATCTTCTCCTGCACCAAATCTTATAATGTCCATAGTGGACTTTTCAGGATTGTATATAACAGTATCCCATAAATCAGCTGTGTCAGTTTCTGCGGTTCGTCTGGGTGAAAAACCGCCTTCTCTTTCACCCCAACCGTCTCCTTTGTTTATTTCGTGAAGTCGGTTACATGCTCTTTCAATAACAGGGAAGGGCAAAACTGTTTGATTTACAATTCGGTCATAGTGAGTGTGTCCTGCAAGCATAAGAATTATCTTTGCAGTTGACTTGTTTGTAAAATCTGCGGAAAAAGCCGAGCTTTTAAACTCTTTGCTATCTGCATATGCGTTAAGGTAGTTTATAAACTCATCTTTGTTTGCACACCTTTTATCACCGTCAATGGGATTGATATGAGTCATAAGAATGATTTTATAGTTATCAGGAGTTGAAAGAAGGGTATCGGTGAGCCAGTTTATTTGTTCTTCAAACCAACCGTAACAGTTATTTTCATTTTCCTGATAGCAAGCCATAAGAACTATAAATCTTGTTTGCTGTTCTTTAAAATCAACACTGTAATAAGGTTTGTTTTCTTTAAAACTGCTGAGAGTATCTTTCTGATATTCAACAAATATTTTGTACCATTGGTTTTCAACGGGAGGGTGTGAGTCAGTGCCGTCGTGATTACCGGGAACAAAATAGCAGGTTTTGTTGCAGGCAATAAGGTTATCTCTTGCCTCTGTCAAAAAAGCAACTGATTTTTCTTCTGTCCAGTAATTTTGCATAAACCACATTAAATCCCCAAGATGAAACAGACAGTCTATGTCAACTGCACTGTTAAGGGCTTCCACATTCTCAAAGTTATACATATGACCGCTTGGCTCAGGTTCTGTAAAAGAAAAAATGTGTGAATCTGTAATTAAATTAAAACACAAACAACCATCTGTTTTCAGTTTGTTTATAGTTTCAACAGTCTTGTTAAACTCGTTTTCATAAAAATGTTTCATATAAAATCTCCTTATATATCTTTCGGACAGATATAGCTTACGGGACAAGTGTCACATAGTGGTTTTCGTGCGTCGCAGTATTTTCTGCCATGAAGTACAGTCTGATGGCAAAACCTTGCCTGATTTTCAGGCGGAATGATTTTCTTTAAAGCAAGCTCAATTTTATAGGGATCTTTTCCGCTTGCAAGCTTCATTCTGTTTGAAAGTCTGATCATATGTGTATCAACAACAACCCCTGGCTTCCCAAAAGCATCCCCAAGCACAAGATTTGCAGTTTTTCTGCCCGTTCCATCTAAGGTTAAAAGTTCTTCCATGGTAGAAGGAACTTCGCCACCAAAATTTTCAACCAGCTTTTTGCAACATGCAACAATGTTTTTTGCCTTATTTTTATAAAGCCCCAAAGATTTTATAATGTTTTCTATATCCGATATCTCTGCGTTTGCAAAATCTTCTGCTGTTTTATATTTTGCGTATAAAGCTCTTGTTACGATATTAACCCTTTCATCTCTGCATTGAGCTGAAAGCTGTGTTGATATCAGAAGCTGCAAGGGATTTTCTGTAATGAGAGAACACTCTGCATCAGGATATTCTTTATTGTATATTTCTATTAAGTTTAATATAAATTCTTTTTTATTCATAATCAATTTAAAATGCAGATGCAGTTACTGCATTTGCATATGTCCTTAGTTTACTGTAACTGTATGTGTGTCGGGATTCCAAAGAACTTTAAGCTGGAAAGACTCGCTTACAGCTCTTACAGGAACAAGTGTTCTTTTGTTTATAAGCTGTGCAGGAACATCAATCTCTGTTTTCTGACCGTTAACATATATTGTCTTGCTTCCAATGGTGAATTCAACTTTAATTCCTGCTCTTTCGGTTGTAACCTTCTGAGTAGCAGGGTCCCAGACAACAGTAGCACCGAGTGCTTCAAGAATAAGTCTTAAAGGAATAAGCGTTCTTCCTTCAACAAGAACGGGAGGCTGGTCTGTTTTTAAAATCTTGCTGTTTACAATAACCTGAATAGGGACACTGAATGAATCTTCAATATTGTGGTAGGCATAAAGTTTCGCAGCTTTTAAAATATCATTGCCTTCTTCAATTTAAATTGTTGTTATTGTGCCTCTTGATGAATACCAGGGTGTCTTGGATGCTGCAGACCAGTCAGGCATAGCACCTTCACCGCTGATTATAAGTGTGTTTTCTTCAAGAGTCCATGTAAGACCGCCGAAGAATTCACCGCTTTTTGCCATAACAGGCATTGATACAAGAGTTGTGAGCATTAAAAGAACTAATGCGAAAGAAATTAATTTTTTCATTAGTAAAACATACTTTCATTTTCTGTTATTTTACCATAAAGGAAATGATTTGTAAATAGAATTTCTATTTTCTTATTGATTGGATTTTATTTTTCAGCAAAGTGCCATGTTATGGCTATCTTTTTCTGTTGGATGTCCCCGAAGAAGGAAAAAACGACACCTATAAATAACACTTTTAAAAAGGTTCCCTTGAAATCCCTGCACCTTTTCGCCAATAATTATATATCATCTTGAGATTTCGGCAAAAAATTTAATTTACAAAAAATCGAGTTATAGGAAACTCAGCTAACCATTGACAGAATTAAAAACAAAATATATAATAATATCAGTATATTTGAAAGAGGTTAGTTATGAGAATTCCTTTGGCGGACAGAATAAGACCTATGAGTTTAGATGAGGTTGTGGGACAGTCTCATCTTATAGGTAAAGGAAAAATATTATACGAAGTTATACAGGGAGGCGAAATACCCAACCTGATATTTTACGGTCCTTCGGGAATTGGCAAAACAACAGTTGCAAATATAATAGCTAAAAAGTCAGATAAAAAGCTTTATAAATTAAATGCAACAACCTGTTCTGTTTCTGACATAAAAAATATAATTGCCGAACTAGATACCCTTATGACAGGCAATGGTGCTATTCTTTATTTAGACGAAATACAGAATTTTAACAAAAGACAGCAACAGTCTCTTTTAGAGGTAATAGAAAACGGAAAAATAACCTTAATTGCAAGTACAACAGAAAATCCATACTTCTATATATATAATGCACTTTTATCAAGATGCTGTGTGTATGAATTTAAAGCTCTCGTACCTGAAGATATAGCAAAAGCTGCAGAGCGGGCTGTTAAAATACTTGAAGAAGAATATTCAAAAGAAATTGAATTTGACAAAGAGGCTATTGAACATTTAGCAAACACTGCAGGGGGAGATGTAAGAAAATGCCTTAACGGTGTTGAAATGGCAGTTCTTGCTAAAATATATACGGAAGGCAAAATTACAGTAACTCTGGATGATGTTTGTCAGGTGACTCAAAAAACAGCCCTTAAATATGACAAAGACGGCGATAATCATTATGATTTACTTTCTGCATTTCAAAAGTCTATAAGAGGCTCAGACCCAAATGCCGCAATGTATTATTTGGCAAAGCTTATACTTTCGGGAGATTTAATGTCAATCTGCAGAAGACTTATGGTAATAGCATCTGAAGATATAGGACTTGCATATCCAATGGCATCAGTTATAGTTAAAAGCTGTTGTGACAGTGCATTTCAGCTTGGCTTTCCTGAGGCAAGAATACCTCTTGCAAATGCAACCTTAACTCTTGCAAATGCCCCTAAATCCAATTCTGCAATTAATGCCATAGATGCGGCAATTTCTGCAATTGAGAGCGGTGATACAGGTGATATTCCTGCCCACCTTAAGGATGCTCATTACGGCGGAGCGGCAAAGCTTGGCAGAGGACTTACATATAAGTATCCTCACGCTTACAAGAATCATTATGTTAAACAGCAGTACCTGCCTGACAAAATCAAAGATGAGATATTCTATGTACCTGCAGAAAATAAAAATGAACAGGCAACAAAAGAATATTGGGATAAAATAAAATAAACTTCCGTGCGTGCGGAAGTTTATTTTTAATGCTTATAATAAGAGCAAATTCTGAACATAATATGTGCAGGGAGTGATTTTATGGTAATACTTACTGCACTGTTATCTGCGGCAGCTTTGTTTATAATTGCAAAATTGCTTGGACACAAGCAGGTGGCACAACTTGACTTTTTTGATTATGTAACAGGGATAACAATAGGTTCAATCGCCGCAGAGCTTGCAACGGAACTGGAAGAACCTTTAAAACCGCTTATAGCAATGGCTGTATACGGAGTATTTTCTTTTGTGCTTACTTTTATTTCACATAAGTTTCCAAAGAGCAGAAAGTTTGTTAACGGAACACCAACAATTCTTATGGATAACGGCAAACTGTACAGAAAGAATATGAAAAAGGCAAAGCTTGAATTAAGTGAGTTTATGGTTTTGTGCAGACAAGAAGGTTATTTTAATATAAATGATATTCAGACAGCAGTTTTTGAATATAACGGCAGACTTACAATACTGCCTGTAAGCACTAAAAGACCTGTCACACCTGAGGATATGAATCTCTCTCCGAAACCTGAAGAAATATGTACAGAAATTATAATGGACGGACGCATTATGCACGAAAATCTGAAAAGACGAGGCCTTGATTTAAGCTGGCTTGATAAACAGCTGAAAAGTCAGAAATGTAAAAGTGCAAAAGAGGTGTATCTTGGCATATGCGACCAGGATAATAAGCTTTCACTGTATTTTAATGATTAAATTATAACAGGCGAAGTGGTGAAATCCGCTTTGCCGTTTTTATTTGCAAACAGATTGTAAATATCAGTTGCCATATAATCCTGTTTAAGTAAATCAAAAGGTGCGTCTGCACATTTTGTTACAACAGGCAGTTTGGTGTTTATCTGTTTCAAGTATCCTGAAGATTCTTTTCTCAACCCTAAAATTCTTATAAATTCAGTCTGATTTGGTATATTGTCTTTTCTTATGTCAAGTAAAATGTTAAATAACATTCTTGAAATTGAACTGTATGTGTATCTTTTTGATTTTATGGACAAAATATAGTCATCAAGAGAACCGGCCATAAATGCATTTTCATATATCTTGTTTTCAAGACCTTCTCTTACCTCACAAATATTTTTTATATATTCTGCACTCTTTGAAATAACTGCACATTTTATTGCTTTTGTAAAGCTTTCACAATAAACAGGGGATAGGGTAGAATAATCTACAGGAGTGAAAATATTATAATCGCCGTTTGATATAAATTTTCTTAAATATGATGCAGAACAGAAGCTGCCCTTTGGAGTGTCTTCGTTGTGATTTGCCATAAATCTTTCAATCGGGACAGGAATTATATTATTATTGATTTTATTGATAGCCTTTAAATATTCACAAGCTAAAATGTTATTGGGCTTTGATAAAATTTCAGAGCCTGTGGCAACACTTCTTGCTTTCGCAAAGGAATTTCCATCTGCAAGAGAGCTTTTAAGAACATCCTTGTCCATATTATCAATACTTGAAACAGCATCTCGTAATTCTTCAAGACTGTTTTCTGCACCAAAGGAGAGATGTGTGATTGCCATCTGATTTAAAAGGTGAACACCGCCAAAAGCAAACCTTTCTGCAGATGCCATAGAAAAGCTGACAGGAATTTCAATAACAAAATCTGCACCCATATTAAGTGCCCATCTTGCCCTTGTCCATTTATCAAAAATTGCAGGCTCACCCCTTTGAACAAAGCTTCCGCTCATGGCTATAATTGTAATATCGGGCTTTATAAGCTCTTTTGCTTTATCAAGCTGATATTTATGACCGTTATGAAAAGGGTTATATTCAGCTATAATTCCCAAAACTTTCACATTTCTCACTCCTTTTTTAACAGTATAACACAAAAACAAACAAAATACTATTGAAATTTTATTAAATTTGTTTTATAATATAAGTAATTATGAATAAATATTGGAAGGATGTTGAAAAATGAGTACATTTTTAGATCGTATCAAAGAAAGAGCAAAGGCTGACAAGAAAACTGTTGTTCTTCCTGAATCAATGGACAGAAGAACTTTTGAAGCGGCAGAAAAAATTTTAAAAGAGGATATTGCTGACCTTATCATCATCGGTACAAAAGCTGAGGTTGAAGAAAACAGCAAAGGTCTTGATATTTCAAAAGCTACAATCATTGACCCATATACATACGAAAAGACAGAAGAATATGTAAACCTTTTCGTTGAATTAAGAAAATCAAAAGGTCTCACATACGAAGAAGCAAAGAAAACAATGCTTAACGATTATATGTACTATGCTTGCCTTATGGTTAAAGCAGGCGATGCAGACGGTGTTGTTTCAGGTGCTTGCCATTCAACAGGGGACACATTAAGACCATCACTTCAGATTATCAAAACAAAGCCTGGTGTTAAGCTTGTATCTGCATTTTTCGTAATGGTAGTTCCAAACTGTGAATACGGTGCAAACGGTACATTTATTTTTGGCGACAGCGGACTTGTTCAGAACCCAAATCCTGAAGAATTAGCAGCAATCGCAGCTTGCTCTGCAGAATCGTTTGAAATTCTTGCTGAAGAAGAAGCAGTTGTTGCAATGCTTTCACACTCATCAATGGGAAGTGCAAAGCATGCGGATGTTGATAAAGTTATTGAAGCAACAAGAATTTGCAAAGAAGCTAATCCAAACCTTAAGGTTGATGGTGAACTTCAGCTTGATGCAGCAATCGTTCCTTCAATCGGTTCTTCAAAGGCTCCTCAGTCAAAAGTTGCAGGTAAAGCAAATGTTCTTGTATTCCCTGACCTTGATGCAGGTAACATCGGTTATAAGCTTGTTCAGAGACTTGCAAAGGCTGAAGCATACGGTCCTATTACACAGGGTATCGCAATGCCTATCAATGACCTTTCAAGAGGTTGCAGTGCAGACGATATCGTTGGCGTAGTTGCAATCACAGCTGTTCAGGCACAGGGTAATAAATAATATCTGAAAGGAAGATAAAAATGAAAGTTTTAGTTATAAACGCAGGTAGTTCATCACTTAAATATCAGCTTATTGATATGGACAAGAATGAAGTTATGGCAAAAGGTCTTTGTGAAAGAATAGGACTTGAAGGCTCACTTTTAACACATCAGGCAAAAGGTGAAAAATATCCTATTGAAATAGAAATGAAAGACCACAGCGACGCAATCAATGCAGTTATCGCTGCACTTGTTGATAAAGCACACGGTGTTATTGCTGATATGAATGAAATCACAGCAGTAGGACACAGAGTTGTACATGGTGGCGAAGCATTCAGCGGTTCTGTAGTAATTACAGAAGCAGTTAAAAAGGCTCTTGAAGAATGTATTGAGCTTGCTCCTCTTCACAACCCACCAAACCTTACAGGTATCGCAGCTTGTGAAAAAGCAATGCCAAATGTTCCACAGGTAGCAGTATTTGATACAGCATT
Source organism: uncultured Eubacteriales bacterium (assembly GCA_964568815.1). Lineage (GTDB taxonomy): Bacteria > Bacillota > Clostridia > RGIG6154 > RGIG6154 > RGIG8700. The sequence continues at coordinate 9,927 of CAZMRY010000011.1, forward strand.
CCACCAGACAATGCCTGCATCATCATACCTTTATGCACTTCCATATGAATATTATGAAAACTACAAGGTAAGAAGATACGGTTTCCACGGTACATCACATAAATATGTAACACAGCGTGCAGCAGCAATGCTCGGTAAAAATGCAGAAGACCTTAAAATTATCACATGCCACCTTGGTAACGGTTCATCAATTACAGCTGTTAAAAACGGCAAGAGTATGGATACAACAATGGGCTTCACACCACTTGCAGGTACATTAATGGGTACAAGATGCGGTGATATCGACCCTGCAATCGTAACATTCCTTATGAATAAAGAAAACCTTTCAACAAAAGATATTGATGGTATTATGAACAAAAAGTCAGGTATCTTAGGTGTGTCAGGCGTATCAAGTGACTTCAGAGATGTTGCATCAGCAGCAAATGAGGGTAATAAGAGAGCGGAAGTAGGACTTGAAATGTTCTACTACGAAATCAAAAAGTTCATCGGTTCATATGCAGCAGCAATGGGCGGCGTAGATGCAATCGTATTTACAGCTGGTATAGGTGAAAACGATAAAACATTAAGAAAAGAAGTTACTTCAGGTCTTGAATTTTTAGGTGTTGCAATTGATGATGAAAAGAACTCTGTAAGAGGTCAGGAAATCGATATTTCAGCAGCGGAGGCAAAGGTTAAAACACTTGTTATTCCAACAAACGAAGAATTAATGATTGCTATTGAAACAAAAGCACTTGTTGATTAATAAATTTTTACTTGACAAATTCAAATTGTTTTAGTATAATAACTTGTACTGTGCGTGCGGAGGTAAACTATATGCTTCTTGATGTTACTAAGATATTAAGAAATCAGGACGAGGTTTTGAATTTCGATGAAATGATTTCTCTTGACAACAAAGAATTCAGACAGGAACGCATTGAGTTCAAAGAACCTGTTAACGCAAAAGGAACAGTTAAAAATGTTGGCGGTGTGCTTGTTCTTGAGATGGATGTTACAGCGAGCTTTAATGCAGTATGTGACAGATGTCTTAAAGAAATAACAGGCAGTATAAGCTTTTCGGAAGAACAGAGCTTTGTTAAATCCGAAAGCGAAGAAAAAGGCGAGGACGCCCTTGATCTTACAGATAAAAAAATAGACCTTTATGATTTAACTTTAAAAGGTGTATTTGCAAATTTGCCGTCAAAAAATTTATGCAGTGAAGACTGCAAGGGAATTTGTCATAAATGCGGAGCAGATCTTAATCTTGAAGAATGTAAATGTAAGGATGATGATGACTGGAATCCGCAATTTGAAATATTAAAAGGATTATTTACTTAAGCTTATACACAGCTTGAAATAGGGAGGTGTAAACAAATGGCAGTTCCAAAGAGAAAAGTATCAAAAGCAAGAAGAGATAAGAGAAGAGCAAACTGGAAGTTAGCTGTACCAGGTATGGTAAAATGTTCACAGTGCGGTGCTTTAGTTTTATCACACAGAGTATGCCCGGAATGTGGTTACTACAAAGGCAGAGAAGTTGTTAAAGCTAACTAATCTCGATAAATAAAAGGCAGACCTTCATGGTCTGCTTTTTATTTCTTGACATTTTTTCAGTTTTATAAGATAATATAATAGAATAAATTTGAAGGCGGACAATATGGCTAAAATAATTAGTGTAGATAATGATTCAATAGCATATGAGCTTGGTCTTGAGTGCGGTGATGAAATACTTGAAGTAAACGGAAGAAAGGTAAATGATATTCTGGTTTTCCGTTATATGACGGCAGATGATGAGTATGAAATCACTGTTAAAAAAGCTGATGGCAGAGTTGAAATATACGATATAGAAAATGATTTTGGTGAGGACCTTGGTGTTGAATTTGAAAATCCCCTTATGAGTAAAGCAAAAAGCTGTGCAAATAAGTGTATTTTCTGTTTTATAGACCAACTGCCAAAGGGAATGAGAGAAACTCTTTATTTTAAGGATGATGATACTAGACTCTCTTTTCTTCACGGAAACTATATTACAATGACAAATATATCAGACAAAGAGCTTGAAGATATGATATACATTCATGTTTCTCCTGTGAATATTTCTGTACATTGCACAGACCCTGAATTAAGAAGCTTTATGCTTGGCAATAAAAAAGCAGGAAAACTTTTGGAACAAATGTCAAAGCTTTCTGATGCAGGTATTGTAATGAACTGCCAGATTGTTCTGTGCAAAGGTATAAATGATAAAGAAAATCTTGATAATACCATTAAAGATTTAGAGCGGTTTTTCCCCAATGTTTCAAGCATCTGTATAGTTCCTCTTGGTATGACAAAGCACAGGGAAGGGCTTTTCAAGCTTGAACCTTTTGATAAAGAGGATTGCAGAGAGGTTGTAGAGCAGATAAACAAATGGCAGAAAATATTTCTCGAAAAATTCGGCAGCAGAATGGTATATTTAGCAGATGAATTTTATATAAAGGGAGAAGTGCAGTTGCCTGATGCAGAAAGCTATGAAGATTATCCTCAGCTTGAAAACGGTGTTGGAATGGCATCCCTTTTTAAAGATGAGTTTAAAGAAACGCTAAAAGAGATAAAAAAAGTTAAATATAAAAAAGTCGGTATAGTAACAGGCACTATAAGTGAAGAACTTATGAAAGAGCTTGCATCAATGGTTAAGGGTGCTGATATAACCGTATATGCAATTAAAAACGAATTTTTTGGTGAGTCAATAACAGTATCGGGACTTTTAACAGGCGGAGATATTATAAATCAGCTTAAAGGTAAAGACCTTGGTGATGAAATATTAATTCCTGAAAATATGTTGAGAGCGGATACGGAAGTGTTTTTGGATGATGTTACAGTAACCGAGCTTTCAGAAAAGCTTGGTGTCAAGGTGAGAGTGGTGTCAGACGGATGTGATCTGGCAGAAAAACTCACAGACGGAAAGGAATAAGACTGAATAAAATTACACATCTTGCACTTTGCCTTCCCCTTGAGGGGAAGGGGGATCGCTTGCGGTGGATGAGGTGCAATCAGCCACACAATGTGCAATTTTCTTTCAGCCTTGTTATGTGAAAGGAGTTAATGTAGATAAATATGAAACCGGTAGTTGCAATAGTGGGCAGACCTAATGTAGGTAAATCTCACTTATTTAATAAGCTTATAGGACAAAGAGTGTCAATAGTAGAAGATACACCAGGTGTTACAAGAGACAGAATTTATGCAGATTGCACATGGCTTGACCATAAATTTACTCTTATAGATACAGGTGGTATTGAGCCTAAATCAGATGATATAATCTTATCACAGATGAAAAAGCAGGCAGAAATTGCCATTGAAACAGCAGATGTAATAATGTTTGTTGTTGATATAAGAGCAGGACTTACTGCGGCGGACCATGATGTTGCAGCAATGCTTCAGAAATCAGGAAAGCCTGTTGTTCTGGTGTGTAATAAATGTGATAATGTAGGCAATACACCAATGGAAATCTATGAATTCTATAATTTAGGTCTTGGCGACCCTGTTCCTGTTTCGGCGGTAAATCAGCTTGGCTTTGGCGACCTTCTTGATGCAGTTGTTGAAAGCTTCCCTGAAGGTGCAGAGGCAGAAGAAGAGGAGGGTGTTACAAGAGTTGCTGTTGTGGGTAAGCCAAACGCAGGAAAATCTTCTCTTGTGAATAAAATCTTAGGTCAGGAAAGAGTTATCGTTTCAGACATACCGGGAACAACCAGAGATGCAATAGATGTTATGTTTGAGAAAAACGGTAAAAAATATGTGTTTACTGATACAGCAGGCTTAAGAAAAAGAGGTAAAATAGACGAAAATATTGAACGTTACAGTGCAGTAAGAAGTCTTCTTGCAGTAGACAGATCTGATGTTGTTGTTATGCTCCTTGATGCAAATGAGGGAGTAACAGAACAGGATACAAAAATTGCAGGCTATGCCCATGACCAGGGTAAAGCTCTTGTTGTTGCGGTTAATAAATGGGATATTGTAGAGAAAGAAACAAATACAATGAAAAACTATAAGGATAAGGTTTTAGAAGGCTTTAACTTTATGATGTATGCTCCTATCGTGTTTATTTCAGCCAAAACAGGTGCAAGAATGGAAAGCCTTTTTGAAAAGATTGACTATGCCTTTAAACAGAACAACACAAGAGTTAAAACAGGTGTGTTAAATGATGTTTTAAATCAGGCAATCCTTCGTGTTCAGCCACCGTCTGACAAGGGCAGAAGACTTAAAATTTACTATATGACTCAGGTAGGAACAAAACCACCAACATTTGTTGTGTTTGTAAATGATAAAGAACTTGCACATTATTCGTATATAAGATATCTTGAAAATCAGGTAAGAGAAGCTTTTGGTCTTGATGCAACACCTCTTAAATTTATTGTAAGAGAAAAAGGAGAAAAGGATGACCTTTATCCAACGAAAGGAAATAAAAAAGATGATTAACATATTTGGGATTATATCAGCAGTTTTAGCTTATCTTATAGGAAGTATAAATAATGCAATTTTAATTTGCGGTGCAAAAGGAATTGATGTTAAAAAAGTTGGCTCAGGAAATGCAGGTGCAACAAACACGGTTCGTGCACTTGGTAAAAAATATGGAGTAATAGTTTTTATTCTTGATTTTCTCAAGGGTGTAATTTCCTGTGCTGTTGCAAAGCTTATTGCAGGTGAAAACTTCGTTGCCCTTGCAGGAATTTTTGCAATACTCGGTCACATTTTTCCTCTTTATCACGGTTTTAAAGGTGGAAAAGGCGTTTCCACAACATACGGTACATTGGTTATGATTAATTTCTGGGCAGGTCTTATAGTAGGACTTCTCCATATTATTCTTATTAAAACAACAAAAATCGTTTCTATCAGCACAATAATCAGCTTTGTTATTCTGCCTTTTGCAATGCTTATATTCAATCCAGGGAATTATTATCTGAATGTTATATTTACTGCAATTATAAGCATAATTGTAATAGCAGCCCACAAGGATAATATTATAAGATTGATTAAAGGCGAGGAAAATTCTTTCAAAAAGGAGAACTAAATGAAAATATCAGTTTTAGGATCAGGCGGTTGGGGAACAGCTCTTGCAATGGTTCTTGATAATAACGGACATAATGTATACTTATGGTCATTTTTTGATGAAGAAATAAAAAATTTAAGCGAAACAAGAGAAAATAAACTTCTTAAAGGCGTAAAAATTAATGAAAGCATCAGGCTTACATCTGATCTTGATGAGGCAGTCTGCGGTGCAGAAATGCTTGTTATAGCAGTACCGTCTCATATAGTTAAAAAGACAGCACAAAGTCTTAAAAAATATGGTGATTTGCCTTTAGTTGTTAATGTTGCGAAAGGCTTTGATGAAGAAAACGACAAAAGGCTTTCTGTAATATTAAAAGAAGAGCTTAATACAGATAAGGTAGTTATTTTATCAGGTCCTACACATGCAGAAGAGGTGTCAAGAGGAATACCTACAACCATCGTTGCGGCATGTGAAAATGAAAAATACGCAAAATGTGTTCAGAATGCTTTTATGAACGAAAATTTCCGCGTTTATACAAATACAGATGTAGCAGGAGTTGAAGTTGCAGGCGCAACAAAAAATGTTATAGCTCTATGCGCAGGCATTAGTGATGGTTGCGGATTTGGTGACAATACAAAAGCTGCTCTTATGACAAGAGGCATGAAGGAAATCGTCAGACTTGGTACAGCCATGGGCGGAAAAAGTGAAACCTTTGCAGGCCTTACAGGTATGGGAGATTTAATAGTTACCTGTACAAGTATGCACAGCCGAAACAGAAGAGCAGGAATTCTTATAGGTCAGGGCAAAACCAAAGACCAGGCAATAGAAGAAGTAGGAATGGTTGTGGAAGGGGTTAAAAGCTGCAAAAGCGTATACAAGCTTGCAAAAGAACATAAAATCGAAATGCCTATTGTTGAAGCAGCATATAATGTACTTTATAACAATATATCTGCAATTGATGCGGTCAAGACACTTATGACAAGAGAGAAAAAAGAGGAATAAAGCCTTGACTTAACAGTGAAAAAGTAGTATAATTAATAAAATATTTAGAAATTTACTTCAGGAGGTCGAATATGGGAAAGTTTGATAAAGAGGGCATAACTTTTGACGATGTGCTATTGATACCGCAGAAATCAGAGGTTTTACCTCATCAAGTTGACTTAGGCACAAATTTAACAAAGAAAATCAGATTGAATGTTCCGCTCATGACAGCAGCTATGGATACTGTTACTGAAGCACCAATGGCTATTGCAATCGCAAGAGAAGGCGGTGTTGGTATCATCCATAAAAATATGTCAATCGAGGAACAGGCAGTAGAGGTAGACAAGGTAAAAAGAAGTGAAAACGGTGTTATTGCAAATCCTTTCTTCCTTTCACCTGACAACACACTCGAAGAAGCAGATGCTTTAATGGGTAAATACAAAATATCAGGCGTTCCTATTACAGAAGACGGAAAACTTGTTGGTATTATAACAAACAGAGACTTAAGATTTGAAGTTGATTTTCAGAAGAAAATCAAAGAATCAATGACAAGTGAAGGCCTTGTAACTGCTCCTGTTGGAACAGATTTAGCGGCTGCTCAGGAAATCTTAAGAAAATATAAGGTTGAAAAGCTTCCGCTTGTTGATGATGATATGAGACTTAAAGGCCTTATTACAATAAAAGATATTGAAAAAGCTGTAAGATATCCAAATTCTTGCAGAGATTCAAGAGGCAGACTTATTGCAGGTGCAGGTGTTGGTATAACAGCTAATATGATGGACAGAATTCAGGCACTTGTTGATGCAAATGTTGATGTTATCGTTATGGACTCAGCTCACGGTCACTCAATGAACATTATAAATGCAGTTGCCAAGGTTAAGGAAAAATATCCTGATCTTCAGGTAATTGCAGGTAATATTGCAACAGGCGAAGCTGCTGAAGATTTAATTAAAGCAGGTGCAGACTGTGTTAAGGTTGGTATCGGACCTGGTTCTATCTGTACAACCCGTGTTGTTGCAGGTATCGGTGTACCACAGATTACAGCAATTAACGATGTTTATGAAGTAACAAAGAAATATGGTATACCTGTTATCGCAGACGGCGGTGTTAAATATTCAGGTGACCTTGTAAAAGCTATTGCAGCAGGTGCAGATGCTATTATGATGGGTAGCCTCTTTGCAGGCTGTGAAGAAAGCCCGGGAGAAATGGAAATCTATCAGGGAAGACAGTTCAAGGTATACAGAGGTATGGGCTCAATCGCTGCTATGAACAATGGTAGTAAGGACAGATACTTCCAGCAGGATAGCAAAAAGCTTGTTCCTGAGGGTGTTGAGGGTCGTGTTCCATATAAAGGATCACTTTCTGATACAGTATATCAGCTTCTCGGTGGTCTCAGATCAGGTATGGGATACTGCGGTACACCTACTATTGCTGACCTTAAGGAAAACGGTAAATTTATTAAGATTTCAGGTGCAAGCTTAAAAGAAAGCCATCCACATGATATTTCAATTACAAAAGAAGCACCTAACTACTCAGTTACCCAATGATAAACCAAAAATCCCTTATTGCAAAATAAGGGATTTTGTTAGGAGTAATTTATGTATAGCATAGTTGTAATCGCAACGGCAAAGCATATTATAAATGACTTTAACTCTCTTAAAATAAGCGAAAACAGCGGTTTCTTTATAAGAGATGTTGTCAGAACCTCTCGGGAAGCACTTGAGCTTAACCCTGATGTTATAATATGCCCCGTAAAAAGCGAAACCGTAGACGGTGCAGGTCTTACGGAAAATGTAAAATTGAATATGAATACAAGAGTTGTTCTTTACGGAAGAAAAACCTATGAGTCTGTCAAGCTTGCGTTTGATTGCGGAGCGGATGGTTATCTGGCTCTCCCTGCTGAAAAAAATGAACTTGAACTTTTGCTTGAAAGATTAAAAAAGCAAATGGATAAAAATAAGGAAAATCTTACAAAGAATGTATATCTTGATACAAGCGAAAAAAGAAACGAGTATTTTACAGAAATATTAAGTGACAGTGTTTATGAAAGTGAGGCATACGAAAAATACTTTGAGCTTGGTATTGATATACCTTATGAAAGACTTTCGGTAAGCTTTATAAAAATCTATATAAAAGACCTTGACAGATATATTGATAATTACTGGAAATATGGTAAGGATTCGCTTTTTACTGCAGTTAATAACTTTATAGAAAAGTCAAACAGCAAAATTTATTCTGTTATACTTAACTACGGTGAAGAAGAACTTGATGCTGTCATGCTTACAGAAAACAACAGTGTAAATAAATATCAGCTTGAAAACATAAGAAAATCACTCAACGAGATAATGAAGCTTGATATTTCGTACGAGTTTATAGCACAGTATTCAAGCATTGAAATGTTTGTAAAAGAGGAAAACAAAAAAGAAATCTATGATGCCTTTGGTATCAGGGATGAAGTTCTTACTGAAATATCTGCCGCCGAAGAAAATGAAAAAACCATAAACAAAGCAAAAGAATATATAAACAAAAAATATATGGATGAAATCGGTCTTAATGATGTTGCGGAAAAAGTAGGACTCAGTGCCGCATATTTCAGCAGACTGTTCAAGCAGGAAACAGGAGAGAATTTTATAGATTATCTTATAAAGATAAGAATGGAAAAGGCTAAAAAGCTTTTTGAAGAAACTTCCGCACAGACAAAAGAAATAGGCGAGAAGGTCGGATATAAAAAAGGTAAATATTTTGGAAAAATCTTTAAAAACTATACAGGCTATACACCAACAGAATACAGAGCAAAAATACACAGAAAAAGTAGTTGAAGCATAACTTCAACTACTTTTTCTTCCATTCATTGATTTCTTCAAATATATCGCATGGAACTACATTGTCGCTTGCTGTATATTTGTCAGACACAAGAAGCATATTTGTTTTATAGTACAGGCTTATAAGTGGCAATGTGTTAAGATAAGTGGTATTAAGTTCCTTTGCTGCATTTTTTTTGCTTGTTTCATCTGTATTTGCGTTAAATGCAAACAGTGCGTTATTAACTGCTCCGCTTGTAAATTTGAACATATTTCCTTCTGTTAAGAGAAAACTTATATCACCATTTGATGGCATTGTAATTTCACCTATAAAAGCATCAAAATCGCCTGAATTGATTTTTGATAAATATGATGCCTTGTCAAGCAGTATGACACTTACATTCATACCATGTTCCTTTAATGTGTTTGCAATATATTCTGCAGTATTCTTTACAGAAAGATTATCCTGATTTGCGACTATATTGAAAGTGATATCTGAAAATTCTAATTCAGACAAAGTAAGATATTCAAGTGCTTTTTCAGAATTATATTCATAATCGTAATCGTGAGAATATATACTGCCGGCCTTGAACGGTGTAGGAGTTTTGATTGCGTGACCTACGATTATGGATTCACAAAGCTTATCTTTGTTAATTAAAGATGCAATTGCTTTTTTTACATTAATATCTGCAAAAAGTTCATTTTCGCAGTTAAAACCCAGGAATGTAAAATCATCAGAAACATATTTATAGTTTACTATGTCGGTCTTGGAAGAAAACTTTGCAAGATTGTTTATGTCGGTGTTTATAAGGTCTATCTCATTATTGGAAAAAGCATCTTCGCAAACATCTTTGTCAGGAAAAATCTTAACTGTAACATCTTTTAAATTTGCAATTGTTGGAGATGATGCATTGGCAGTAAGAAAAACAGCCTCGTCAGTAATTCTTTTTACCTTGAAAGGTCCACTTCCTATGTTTGATTTTTCATCTTTAACAACTGGAAAGTTTAAGAGTGTTACAATGTTTGTATTAGGATATGAAAGCTTAACTGAAAATTCTTTGTCTGATATTTTTTTATATGAAGAAATATAGTCAAATATCTGATAGAAACAGCTTTCAGGATTGTTTTTGATTAAATTAAGCGATGTTATAACATTGTCTGAAGTAACAGAACTTCCGTCAGAAAATTTGTGGTTCCCAAGCCTGAAAGTGAAGGAAAGTCCGTCATCACTTCTTGTGAAAGATTCAAGAAGTACATTTTCTGTTGTAAGGTCAGCGTTTATCTTAACCAATGGTGAATATATAACTGAATATGCCATTGTATTAGTATGGTGCTTTGTAAGAAGGGGGTTAATTGTTGTGTCTGTGTAAGCATATATTGAAATCTCACCCTCAAATACAGGACCTGTATCAACATCGGAATTGTCTTTACAACTGCAGATAGCTACAGAAATGCAAAGAATAAGAAAAAGTACAAGTACTCTTTTAGTCATAAAGAACCACCCTTTCTATTGAGGTTGCAAGACCTGTTTTTTCGTCTGCATCTATTAAAACACCGTTAAACTGAACTTTACCATCGCCAAGCTCAAATTTTTTGCCGGTAAAATTCACAAATCTGTCAACAATTATATCTGTTTTAACACCGAGAATAGAGTGAACAGGACCTGTCATACCTGCATCTGTAATAAAGGCTGTGCCGTTTGGCAGTATTTTTTCGTCTGCTGTCTGTATGTGGGTGTGTGTTCCCACAACTGCAGCAACCTGACCGTCAAGATAATACCCCATAGCACCCTTTTCGCTTGTTGCCTCTGCGTGAAAATCAACGAAAATAATATCACATTCATCTTTGATTTTATCAATAATCTTTTTGCAGGCTGTAAAAGGGGAGTCAGAGGGGTCAAGATATATTCTTCCTATTGCGTTTATAACACCCACCTTGACATTCCCGCAATCGTGTATTAAATACCCCTCTCCGGGAAGCGAACTTGGAAGATTTGCAGGACGGATAACATAAGAAAGCTCATCAAAAACCTGTGTCATGTCACGCTTGAAGGTGTGATTACCCATAGTAACAACATCTACGCCTGCCATATATAAATCATTAAGGGTTGAAACGGTTGCACCATTACCATGAGCAGTATTTTCACCATTTGCAATGCAAAGCACAGCCTTTAAATCTCTCTTTATTCTGTTTAAATTGCGTGTAAGGTATTCTCTGCCGGGAGCACCTATAACATCGCCTATAAAAAGTATTCGCATATATATAACCTTTCTTTAAAACTCTTGACAAATATTATACTACATTTTATAATAAATATCAAGGTAATAAAAACTTAAAAAATATGCTTGACAAATCATATTTTAAGTGTTATAATTACTAGGCAATAAAGCAGAAGTTACTTCTCACCCCAGGCAAAAAGCTCAAGGGTTAATACAAAAAATGTTTTGTGTAGAGGACTGCTTTGTTGTAAGTTCTCTTTTTTTTCTAATTTTTTGGAGGTGTTTGGTTATTAGCGGTAAACAGCAAGATACATTGTTAAATGAACAAATCAGAGAGAAAGAAGTCAGAGTTATTTCGGCTACCGGAGAACAGCTCGGAATTATGACTTCGGCGAAAGCACTTGATCTGGCAATTCAGGAGGATCTTGACCTTGTTATGATTTCACCACAGGCAAAACCACCGGTGTGTAAAATTATGAACTATGGTAAATATCGTTTTGAACGCGCCAAGAAAGAAAAAGAATCAAAAGGAAAGCAAACGGTTGTTAACATCAAAGAAATCCGTCTTTCACCCACAACAGACGAGCACGACCTTATGACTAAGGTTAATCAGGCTGTTAAGTTCCTTGAAAAGAAGGATAAGGTTAAAGTAACTGTAAGATTCAGAGGCAGAGAAGTTGCTTACGCAAAGGCAGGAGAATTAATGCTCGATAAGTTTGCCCAGGCAATTGCTGAACACGGTGTTGTAGACAAAAAGGCGAAGCTTGAAGGAAAGAATATGTCTATGTTTATTTCACCTAAAAACTAACATAAAACTATTGGAAGGAGATTTAAAATGCCAAAGTTAAAAACACACAGAGCTGCAGCTAAAAGATTCAGCTTAACAAAGAACGGTAAGGTAAAAAGAGGTAGCGCTTACAGAAGCCATATCTTAACAAAGAAAACAACAAAGAGAAAAAGAGGCCTTAGAAAGATGGCTTATGCAGCCCCTGCAAATGCTAAGGTTATCAAGAAATTAATTCCTTACAAATAATTCAATCGGATAAACAGGAGGTAAAGAAATATGGCAAGAATTAAAGGCGCTGTTACAACAAGAAAACGTCATAAGAAAATATTAAAACTCGCAAAGGGTTACAGAGGTGCGAAAAGCAAACAGTTCAGAACAGCTAATGAAGCTGTAATGAAATCACTTTCATACGCATACATCGGCAGAAAGCAGAAGAAGAGAGACTTCAGACAGCTTTGGATTACAAGAATTAATGCTGCTGCAAGAATGAACGACATTTCATATTCAAAATTTATGAATGGTCTTAAAAAAGCAGGTATTACATTAAACAGAAAAGTATTAGCAGATATGGCAGTTTCTGATCCTGAAGCTTTCAAAGCTTTAGTTGAAACAGCTAAAAACGCGTAAATTTAAGAAATAAGGCGTATCATTTTGATACGTCTTATTTTAATGCTGAAAAGCATAAAATGAATATGTTACCTTAAGTTTTGTGAAAATATTGAAAAACTATACAATATATGATATAATTTTACGTAAGTTTAATTTTTAAAACAAAAATGATTTCTGTAATAGTCTAAATAATTTCAGCAAAACAAGAGAGGTATAAAATGTTTGAATTAATTAAAAATGAAGGAAGAGCAAGACGAGGAACATTTGCTACAATACATGGAAAAATTCAGACTCCTGTATTTATGAATGTTGGAACTGCCGCAGCGATTAAAGGCGGACTTTCAACAATCGACTTGAAAAATATCGGTTGTCAGGTTGAGCTTTCCAACACATATCATCTTCATGTAAGACCGGGGGACGATGTTGTAAGAGATATGGGTGGGCTTCATAAGTTTATGAACTGGGACAGACCAATTCTTACAGATAGCGGTGGATTTCAGGTGTTTTCTCTTGCTAAAATCCGAGATATAAGTGAAGAAGGCGTTAAATTTTCTTCTCATGTAGACGGAAGAAAAATATTTATGTCACCTGAAAGCAGTATGCAGATACAATCAAACCTTGCGTCAACAATTGCAATGGCGTTTGATGAGTGTATTGAAAACCCATCTCCTCGTGAATATGTTATAAAAAGTGTTGCAAGAACTGAAAGATGGCTTGAAAGATGCAAAAACGAAATGGCAAGACTTAATTCGCTTGATGAAACAATTAATAAACAGCAGATGCTCTTTGGCATCAATCAGGGTGGAGTTTATAACGATATAAGAATAGAAAATATGAAAAAAATCGCAGAGCTTGATTTGAACGGCTATGCAATAGGCGGACTTGCAGTTGGAGAAACAGCCGAGGAAATGTATGATGTTATTGACCATGTAGAAGAGTTTATGCCGAAGGACAAACCAAGATATCTTATGGGTGTCGGAACTCCTGTAAATATTTTAGAAGCTGTAAGAAGGGGAGTAGACTTTTTTGACTGCGTTATGCCAAGCAGAAACGCAAGACACGGACACATATTTACATCAAAGGGCATCATAAATATCAGAAATGAAAAGTATATTAGAGATGACACTCCTTTTGATGAAAACTGCGACTGTGAAACCTGCCGAAACTACTCAAAGTCTTATATTAGACATCTCATTAAGGCAAATGAAATGCTTGGGTTAAGACTTTGTGTTATACACAATTTGAGATTTTATAACAGCCTTATGGAAAAAATAAGACTTGCTCTTGATGAAAACAGATTTGAAGAATTCTTCAAAAATAATGTTGAAATACTTGGAAAAAGATTGTAATTATTGACATTTAGTCATATTGGTGGTATTATTTAAAGATATGAAAGGAAGGATTTAAAATGGATTTTAAAGTAGGAATTATCGGTGCAACCGGTATGGTAGGACAGAGATTTATCACTCTTCTTGAAAACCATCCATGGTTTCACATTGAAGTACTTGCAGCTTCACCAAGAAGTGCAGGTAAAACATACAGAGAGGCAGTAGGCTCAAGATGGGCAATGAAGACACCGCTTGCTGACAAAATTGCAGACATGACAGTTTTAGATGCAACTGCAGATATTGAAAAAATCGCATCTAAGGTTGATTTCGTATTCTGTGCAGTTGATATGAAGAAGGACGAAATCAGAGCGTTGGAAGAAGCATATGCAAAAGCAGAATGTCCTGTTATTTCAAATAACTCAGCACATCGTCACACAGATGATGTTCCAATGATTATACCTGAAATCAACCCTGAACATGCAGAAATTATAAATGCACAGAAAGAAAGACTTGGTACAAAGAGAGGTTTTATTGCAGTTAAATCAAACTGCTCACTTCAGAGCTATGTACCTGCTCTTCATCCTTTAATGGAAAAATATGGTGTAACAAAGGCACTTGCTTGTACATATCAGGCAATATCGGGTGCAGGTAAGACTTTTGAAACATTCCCTGAAATTGTAGATAACATTATTCCATTCATCGGCGGTGAAGAAGAAAAGAGTGAAATTGAGCCACTTAAAATCTGGGGTAAGATGGAAAACGGTAAAATTGTTGATGCAACAGAGCCTAATATCACAACACAGTGCTTAAGAGTTCCTGTTTCAGACGGACACACAGCTGCAGTTTTCGTTTCATTTGAAAAGAAACCAACTAAAGAAGAAATCTTAGAGTGCTGGAAGAATTTTGCAGGAGAGCCACAGAGTCTTAATCTCCCATCAGCTCCAAAGCAGTTTATTCACTATTTTGAAGAAGACAACAGACCACAGGCTAAGCTTGACAGAGATATCGAAGGCGGTATGGCTGTTTCAATCGGCAGATTAAGAGAAGACAGACAGTTCGATTATAAATTCGTATGTCTTTCACATAATACATTAAGAGGTGCAGCAGGCGGCGGCGTTCTTATGGCAGAACTTCTTGCAGCAAAAGGATATTTTAATAAATAATTCAGGAGGCAGTCTATGAAAAAGTCTGTATTTACCGGAGCAGGTGTTGCAATTGTAACACCTATGAAAAACAATAAAGTTGATTATGATGCAATGGAAAAGCTCATTGAGTTTCAGATTGAAAATTTAACCGATGCTATTGTTGTTTGCGGTACAACAGGCGAGGCACCTACGCTTGAAGATGATGAACATCTTGATGTAATTGAATTCTGTGTTGAAAAAGTAAATAAAAGAATACCTGTTATTGCAGGAACGGGAAGTAACAATACTGCCCACGCAATAATGATGAACAAAGAGGCTGAAAAAAGAGGTGCAGACGGACTTTTATGGGTTTCACCTTATTACAATAAGGCTACACAAAAAGGGCTTATTGAACACTATACAAGCCTTGCAAAATCAACATCACTTCCTGCAATTTTATATAATGTACCATCAAGAACAGGAGTCAACATACTTCCTGAAACTGTTGAAAAGCTTGCAGATATTGAAAATATAGTAGCAGTTAAGGAAGCAAGCGGTAAGGTTGAACAGGCAGTTGAAATAATTGAAAGATGCGGCGATAAATTAGATGTATATTCAGGAAATGATGATATAACAGTTCCCATAATGTCTGTTGGCGGAAAAGGCGTTATCTCGGTGCTTTCAAATGTGCTCCCTAAAGAAACACATCTTATGTGTGAATATGCTCTTAAAGGCGACTTTAAAAAAGCAGGGGAGCTGCAGGTTAAGTATTATAACCTTATAAAAGCTTTATTTAAAGAGGTTAACCCAATTCCTGTTAAGGCGGCACTAAATCTTATGGGTATTATTGAAAAAGATATAAGATTACCGCTCAGTCCTATGGATGGCGAAAATCTTGAATATTTAAAAACACAGATGAAAATTGTCGGAATTTTATAAAAAAGGAAGAATCATATGATAAAATTAATAATATCTGGCTGTAACGGAAAAATGGGCGGAGTTGTAACAAAAATTGCCGCAGAAGATGAACTTATGGAAACTGTTGCAGGCTTTGATATAAATACAGAAAGCATAAACGGATACGAGGTATATGACAATCCTGAAAATTACAATGAAAGAGCAGATGTTATAATCGATTTTTCTCATCCGTTAATGTTTGAAAAAACTATTGAGTATGCAGTAAAGACAAAAACACCAATAGTTGTTGCAACAACAGGTCTTGATGATAATCAAAAGAAAAAAATGCTTGATGCGGCAAGGGAAATACCTGTATTTTTCTCTGCAAATATGTCTGTTGGAGTAAATCTTATAATAGAGCTTGCACAGAAGGCTGCAAAAGCACTTGAACAAAAATTTGATATAGAGATAATAGAAAAGCATCACCACAGAAAAATTGATGCTCCAAGCGGAACAGCACTTGCTATCGCAGACGGAATAAACGAAGCTCTTGAAGAAAAGAAAGAGTATGTTTATGACAGGCACAGCGTAAGAAAAAAGAGAAGCCCGTCAGAACTCGGTATTCACAGTATAAGAGGCGGAACTATCGTAGGGGAGCACGAAGTAATTTTTGCAGGTGAAGATGAAATCATAGAGATAAAGCATACTGCAATGTCAAGAGAAATATTTGCACAGGGAGCAATTACTGCGGCAAAATATATCTTTGGAAAAGATGCAGGACTATACGATATGAAGAAAATGCTTTCAGAATAAAATAGGCTGAGATTTATCTCAGCCTTTGTCAAGTCTGAATAAAATCACACACCTTGCACTGTTTTGCTCTTTTGTGTACACAAAGTACACGACAGTCGCAAATCAGCACAATCTGTGCAATTTTCTTTCAGCCTTGTTTTGTGAAAGGAGCAAAAGATAGAAAAATGAACGAATTTAAACCAATGCTGTTTAGCACACTTAAAGGCTACAACGGACAAAAATTCTTAA
>CAZMRY010000012.1:0-26025 GCA_964568815.1 uncultured Eubacteriales bacterium
CCTTCCTAAAGGCTTCCCCTTGAGGGGAAGCTGTCACGAAGTGACTGATGAGGTGTAGCTTGCAAAGCAATCGTTATTTATTTCCACCTCATCCGAGTTGCTTCGCAACCCACCTTCCCCTCAAGGGGAAGGCTTTTTGTCCCTTGTGTATCAAACTTTAAAATCAGTGTATGATTTAGATGCCACTATTCTTTACGGACAACTAATGAACAAACATCCAATTCAAGTGGCTTGGTCGGCATTATAATATTTTCGATTTCGTATAAATCGTTGTTTTGGTCGCAAACCATATCACCAATCTTAAAATTTCCCAATAATACAATAAAGGTTAATCCCCACGAGTGTTGTATCTTGCCATTACATTTATATATTTCATACACTTTCCTCGTTTTATCGATATGCAGACTAAAGTCTGCTCGATATTTTTGTTATCACAAAATCGATATGTTTTTCGTTTCACTCAAAACTCGATATGATATGAATTCTCGTTGCGTTAGCAACATATCGAGTGCGAAGCACATATCGAGCCATTTTGGCATATCGAGAATTCGCCAGAATTCATATCGACGATTTCATCTTCGATGAATTCATTATAGCACACTCACACTCCTTTTTCAACAAGAAAAACAGGCTAACGGAGTCAGCCTGTTTTAGCCGAAATGTTTTGATTGTGAATTTTGAGGCTTTTATCCTCACTTTATAATATGCAGTTTTGTCTTTTTTGGTAATAACAAATCTTCTTTCCTCATATAGTGTTGTATAAGGGGTGATGTTGTGAAGGATTACATTTCAGAGAGGGTTGTGGCTCTGGCTCACTTTATAATCGATAACAAAGCTACTGTCAGATGTGCCGCAAAGAAATTCGGCATCTCAAAATCCACAGTCCACAAGGACGTGTCTGACAGGCTTTATTACATAAACAAAGGTCTTTTTGAACAGGTTAAGCCTATATTGGCTGAAAACAAAGCATGCCGTCACTTAAGAGGCGGCATGGCAACTAAAGAAAAATATTTACTTAAAAAACGATGTGAATTATAAAGTCTTCGTATTTATACTTCACTTTATTGCTTACGGCAAAGGTATCCGCATTTTTTATTAATGCTATTCCTTTGCCCTCTTTTTTTATAATTGCTTCTTTTAAAGTCCAGATTTCCCACAGTTTTTCTGCATCTTTATTTATATAATCATATTCTTCTTTACTTGTTATTCTTTTTGCAAGCTTGTCATTATAAGGTTTAATTCTTTCGATATCTATTCCAACAGGAGAGTTTGAAACAGTACAGACAACAATATTTTCTGTATGACTTATACCGAAATATGCGTCTTTGGTATAAGGCTTTCCGTTATCGGCAATTTCTATACAGATATCTTCTGAAAGCATTTGACGCACAAGCATCTCTCCTGCAACAGTTCTTTTTCTTGCATCTTTATCTCTTAAAGACAAAACTTTTTCTTTTCTTGATGTGCTCATCATAGAAAAATATTTTTCGTAAAGCTCATCAGTAAGGTTATTTATATCAAATATTTTATACAAATTCATCACCGATATTAAAATATCATAATTTGTTTTATCCGTCAACATTCGGGTTGCATTTTAATATCCTATATGTTAAAATACTCAAAAAGGAGGCGATACTTTGATTATACTTAAAATACTCGGCATTATTCTTGCTGTTATTTTGTGTATTCTCCTTTTTGTGCTCCTTTGCCCCGTTAACATAAAACTATGGACAGACGAAAACAAAAAAATCAAATTTGCAGTTAAGCTTTTATTTATAAACATTAACAATCAAAAAGAAAATAAACCTCAGGAAAAAGAAACAGAAGGTAAAACGAAAGAAATTTTCTTCAAGGCTTATTTTGATAAATACGGATTTACAGAAACAGTATCAAAATTCTTTGAGCTTGCAGGAGATGCATTAAAAGAGCTTTCTTTTATTCTTCACAGAGCAAAATTCAAAAAAGTTTACCTTACCATTATCTGCGGTACAGACGATGCAAGCAAGACTGCTCTTTCATACGGCAGAATATGCTCTGCGGTTTACCCTGCTACCGCATACCTTTACAATAATTTCAAAGTTTCAAAGGATGCCTTTGACATAAATATCGGTTGTAATTTTGATGAAGAAAAATTTGATTACAGCTTTGAGCTTGAGGTATCTCTTTTAAGCTTTTCTGCTGTCATTTCAGTCTTAAAGCTTTTCAGAAAATATAGAAAAATTATGCATTAAAGGACCTCTGCCTTTTCCAAGGTCAAGTCCTGCGCTGATTGCATCAGTCAGATACTTTTTCGCATTTCCCACTGCTTCTTTGAGGCTTTGTCCCTCTGCCAAGTTGCAGGCTATGGCAGACGAAAGTGTGCAACCCGTTCCATGTGTGTTCGGGTTGTTTATTTTTTTGCCAGAATACCAGCTTATTTCTCCATTTTCATACAAAAGGTCTGTTGCATCTAAGTGTCCGCCCTTTAAAAATACCGATGTGCCTGTTTTATCTGATATTATTTCCGCACACTTAACCATACTGTCTTTGTCCGTAATTTTAATACCGCTTATCACTTCTGCCTCTGAAATGTTTGGAGTTACAACTCTTGCAAGGGGCATAAGCTTTTTTATCATGGTCTCTGTTGCGTTTTCGGATATAAGTCTGTGACCGCTTGTTGATACCATTACAGGGTCAACAACAATATTTTTTGCATTATATTCTTTAAATTTCAACGCTATCATCTCTATTATCTCAGGAGATGAAACCATACCTGTTTTTATGCTGTCGGGAAATATATCACAAAACACCGCATCAAGCTGTTTTCCCACAAGCTTAGGTGTTATTTCTGCAATATCCGTTACCCCCATTGTGTTCTGGACTGTAACCGCAGTAAGTACACTCATTGCATACATTTTATGCATTGTTATCGTTTTTATATCTGCCTGTATTCCTGCTCCTCCGCTACAGTCTGAGCCTGCAACCGTTAACACCTTTTTCATAGCCCTTTCCACCTTTCAACAAACACTTTTGCATCACCCTTAAAAAGGGCTCTGCTTACTGCAATTCCGGTAATACCGCTGTCCTTTAAACATTTCATATTATCAAGAGTTATTCCACCTATTGCAACCACAGGAATTTTTACGGCTCTGCATATTTCTTTGAGTTCAGTGATGGCAAGAGGTGTTACATCTTTTTTTGTATCAGTTTCAAACATTGCTCCGCATCCAAGATAGTCTGCACCATCTTTTTCTGCCTTTATTGCCTCTTCTTTGTTATGTGCTGAAACGCCGATAATCTTATCTTTAAGAACTTTTCGTGCCTCTGATATTTCCATATCACCCTGACCTAAGTGAACACCGTCTGCATCTGTTTTAAGGGCGATATAGGCGTTGTCATTTATTATAAACAACGCCTTTCCCTGACAGATTTTTTTAACCTTAAATGCCATTTCAAGGAATTCTGCATTATCTGCATTTTTCATTCTCAGCTGTATGATTTTCACACCGCTGTTTACTGCTTTTTCTATACTTTCGATATCAGGGTTATTTGGCGTAACACCATACACCGAAAACATTTCCCTACTCAGTTTCATACAAAATATTCTCCTTTATTTTTTCGTCTGTAATCTTGTTAAGCTCATTAAAAAGATTAACCTTGAAATCCCCGATATTTTCGCAGTCTGCAAGCTGTGCGGAAACTGCCATAACCGCAACTGCCTTAACAATCTGCTCAAATGTGTTTTGTTCTGCGAGATATGATGCAATTATTCCTGAAAGCATACAGCCTGCACCTGTTATATACTTGAGCATTTCTGTTGAATTCTTAATATATACTGTCTTATCTCCATCTGTAATTATATCTGTCTTTCCTGTTACAACAACTGTTGCTCCAAGCTTTTTTGCAAATTTTTTTACCGCCTTTATTTCCGCTTCTTCTGTTGCATCCACACCGCAAAAAGAAGTATTTTTAATTATGCTGTTAAATTCCGACGCATTTCCTTTGATAACGGTAATTTTTATTCTTCTTATCAGCTTTAATATCGCTTTTCTTCTGTATGTGTTTCCCGCTCCCACCATATCGAGAACAACAGGTATTCCCTTTTTATTTGCAGTTCTGCCTGAAATCAGCATTGCAGAAAGTCTTTCTTTGCTTAATGTACCAGTATTTAAGTTAAGGGCATCTGCATTTAATGTAACCTCTTTAACCTCTCTTACGCTGTCTGTCATTGTGGGGGAAGCCCCCACCGCAAGCTCTGCGTTTGCCACGTCACCTGCGGTTACATAGTTTGTTATGTTATGTATTATTTTCATATTTTCTTAGTCCTTTTTAGTGCATAAAGTACTATCGCTGCAATTATCACTCCTCCAAAAGAGCTAATTGAAAAAGGTATTACCATTGCAAAAAGTGCAGTTTCCTTTCCCATTATAAATGTTGCAATGGGATATGTTAAAATTGCACCTATTATGCCTGTTCCCACAAGCTCGCCAAGAAGTGCAAAAGGCAGTTTTTTGCCGTATTTGTATAATAGTCCTGCAAGAAGTGCTCCGCACATACTGCCAGGGAATGCAAAAAGTGTACCTATGCCAAGAAGGTTTCTGACAAGTGCCGCTACAAAGCCCATCAGAAGACTCCACCAGGGTCCAAGCATTACCGCTGCCAACACATTTACAAGATGCTGAACAGGACTGCACTTTGATGCACCCACAGGGATAGAAATAAGTGAGCCCACTACTGCAAGAGCTGTTAAAACCCCTGCTAAAACAAGTTTTTTGGTTTTTTCGTTTTTCATAATATAACCTCTTTTCTATATTTTGCGGTAAGAGGTCACTTCCTCACTCTCACCCCGAAACACGGGTTCCCATCGCACATATATAATTTCAAGAAACTCAAACACCTGAGGTGCTCCCCTCCTGTATTTTTCACAAGTTTCCATTTGGCAAGTGGTTATCTTCCTTTAAGCAATGCCAGTAAAAATGTTACCGTCATTGCAGGAAGAGTGCATCCAACCGCAAAATCTATATTCATAAATATGCGGTATATTATAAATCCTGCAAGCCATATTACAAGATTTATAATGCTGAAGTTTTTATTTTCGCAGTTTCTTTTAAGCACAAAGAAGTCTGCAAGCTGAATTGCAATCATAGGTGCAAAAACAGAGCCTATGAAATACAAAAAGCCTTCAAATTCATTTACAGGAGCAAATACTGCAAGTATTGTTCCTGCAACTGTTGCAAGTATTGACCAGTGCTTTATATTTGCTTTTTTATGCATACTGTTTATGCTTACCCCTGCAGAGTATGCATCTAAATATGTGGTTGTTACTGTAGAAAATATAACTATAATTATTGCAAATATGCCGAGCTTTGATTTTGAAAGCATTACAGCTACATCACTTTCACCTGTAAGTATCGCCATACCCATACCGATTAAGTACATAAAACAGCTTACAAGGAAATAAACGCCTGCACTTACTGCCGATGCTTTAACAGGTTTTTCCGCACCTGATGTATAATCAGAAATCAGCGGCAGCCAGGAAAGAGGCATTGCAACCGAAAGCTCTACCGCCTGTCCAAAGGTTATCTCACCCATAGCAAAAACTGTATTTTTATCACCTGTAAAAATTTCAAAAGCCATGAAAACCGTCAGTATGAACAACAAAGACATTGCAACTAAATTAAGCTTGTCAAGGTTTTTATCCGCTAAAATCCATACTATAATCAAAGCTCCCATAATTATGCTCCACAGCCATTCATGTGCCATAGGGCAAACAAGGTTTGCTGCCGCTGTTCCCGATACAATCATAACAGCAGTCCAGCCAACAAGCTGAAGGACATTAAGAGATGAAAACAAAAGCGTACCTTTGCTTCCAAAAGACATTTTAACACTGTCCATTGCGTTTTTCTTACTTTCTCCGCCTATTACCCCTGAAACAAACAACAGCAAACAACCGATTAAATGCCCTGTTATTATTGATAAAATCCCCTTGAAAAAGCCAAGAGGAGCAACCGAAACACCTGTCAGTATTTCCGCAAGCGATACGCCTGCTCCAAACCATATTAATGTACTTGTTTTTAATGTCATCTTCCTTACCTCCAATAAAAAACGGATATACCTGATTGTATATCCGTAAAATAATCTTCTCGTTTATTCCTACGGCGGCATTATCCGCATCAGGTTATACGGGTCGAAGTTGATTACTTCCTCTCAGCCTGCTATCACAAGCTCCCCAAAAACTCATATTCAGTTTTTACGCATTATAGCACCCATAAAATCATTTGTCAAGATATTTTTATGACATAAATAATACTTGTCAATAATGTAAAAAATATGTTATACTTATTGAAAGGATGTGACAATATGAAATTCTGTAATGAAGAAAATATTAAAAAAATTGAAAGCTTCCTTGAAGAAAACAAGGAAAATATTATAAACGAGCTTATGGCACTTGTAAAAATACCATCAGTTCAGGGCGAGGCACTTGAGGGTATGCCCTTTGGCAAAGAGTGTCATAGAATACTTGATACTGCAACAAAGCTTTATGAAGAAAACGGCTTTAAAGCAGTAGCAAAGCATAATGACGGCTATGGCTACGCAACCTATGGCTACGGTGAAACAACAATCGGTATCTTTGCTCACGGGGATGTTGTTCCTGTTGATGACAGCTGGATATACACAAAGCCCTTTGAACCGATTGTATCAGGCAGATATATAATCGGCAGAGGTTGTAACGACAACAAATCAGGCATTATTTCTGCACTTTATGCGGCAAAGGCAATAAGAGACTTAGGCTTTCCTCTTAAAAGCAGGCTTATGATGATAACAGGCATAAACGAAGAAACAGGAATGCTTGACATTGAAAACTTTGCAAAAAATGAAAAAACTCCTGAATTAACTCTTGTTCCTGATGCAAATTATCCTCTTGTTAAGGGCGAAAAGGGTATTTTCCATTTTAACATTACTGCTAAAAAGCCTTTTAATCAAATCAAAAAATTCAAGGGTGGCTCAGCATACAATGTTGTTCTTGACAAGGTTGAGATTGAGCTTGTATTCAGCGATGCTCTTTTAAATGAACTTAAAGAAAACAACATTGATGTAACATCAGACAACGAAACAATTTTTGTAGTATTTACAGGTCTTTCAAGCCACGCGGCACACCCTGAACATTCAGTAAATGCAGGTTTTAAGGCTGTTAATGCATTAAAAGATATTAAAGCTCTTTGCGAAAATGACAGACAAATTTTAAATGAGCTTTATATGGCACTTGAGGGCTATGATGGCAAATATTTCGGTCTGGAAAGTGAAGACGAATATTTCGGCAAGCTTACCTGTGCAAATGGTATTGTTGACCTTAGAGATGGCAAGGCATTTGTAACCTTTGATGTAAGATACGGATGTGTTTATACAAACGAAGAAATCAGAAACTTTGTTATGAAACAGACAGATAAATGGGATATTGCAGTTGCAAACGACTCCAAAGGCTACAACCACAACGGAAGTCCTCTTGCAGATGCAATGCTTGATGCATACAAGTACCTTTCAGGGGACAAAAATGCATCTGTGGAATACATTTCAGGGGGAACATACTCAAGACATCTTAAAAATGCATTTTCAATCGGCAACTATGCACCATATAAAGCAGTTAAGCCTGATTTTCCTGAAGGTCACGGCTCATACCATCAGCCTGATGAAACAATAGATATTGAGGCACTTATAGAGTCAATTAAAATTATCATTCTATTCATCTTAGAGTGTGACGCCATATTATAAAAGCAAGGAGCGGTGAAAATTCACCGCTCCTTGAATAGTTTTTGTTCGATTTCTGTACTTCCAGAACTGTTTATAAATTCAACTTTGCCTATTTCTTTTCTGTCTGAAAGGAGATTTTTTTCTTTTAATCTTCTTAAAAGCTCTTTTGCTGTTCCTTCTCCGCCGTCAAAAAGCTTAACATCTTCTCCTGCTACTTTTTTTATAACAGATTTTACAAATGGATAATGTGTACAGCCAAGTACAACGCCGTCAAGCTTGACATTTTTTATAGGCTCAAAGTATTTTTTTATACAGTTTTCGATTTCTGTTCCCTCTAAAATTCCCTTTTCAACAAAGCCTACAATTTCAGGACATTCTATCTTATAAATCTCTGCATTATCATCAAATTTTTCCATAAGATTTGCAAACTTTTCAAGCTTTAATGTAAGTGGAGTTGCCATAACTGCGATTTTAGGATTTTCGTTCATTAATGCCGCAGGCTTTAATGCAGGCTCTATTCCTATTACAGGAATATCAAGCATTTCCCTTACTGCCTTTCCTCCTGCACTTGTTGCAGTATTGCAGGCAATTACTATTGCTTTAACTCCTTTATCTGCAAGGAGCTTTGCACTTTTGATTGTAAGCTTCTCGATTTCCTCAGTTGATTTAGTTCCGTAGGGAGCATTTTCAGAGTCGCCGAAGTATATGAAATTTTCATTAGGCATAAGCTTTGCAAGCTCTTTTAAAACACTTATCCCCCCAACACCTGAGTCAAAAACACCGATTGGTGAATTTTTCATTTGCTCCCCTCCTTTTTCCTTATTATACTATTTACTATATGATTTTTCAAGACTTATTTTTCTTTACTTCTGGCAAAAAGAGCACCTATATATCCAAATAAAATTGCGGCACATATGCCCCCTGCAGAGGCAGTAAGTCCTCCTGTGAAAATTCCCACAATTCCGTCTTTTGCAACAGCCTCTTTTACCCCTTTCGCAAGAAGGTTCCCAAAGCCTGTCAAAGGAACGGTTGCACCTGCACCTGCAAAATCTATAAGCTTATCATATACACCAAATGTTCCTAAAATCACGCCCATTACCACATACATAACAAGAATTCTTGCAGGGGTGAGCATTGTTTTATCAATTAAAATCTGACCTATGCTGCAGATTGCTCCGCCAATTAAAAAAGCCCATAAATATGTCATTTTCTCACCCTTTCTATGGAAACAGCATGGGCAATACCCGGAATAGAATTACCCTGAAAAGCACTTGTTGTACTCATTAACGCACCTGTTGCCACAAGTAAAACTCTATCAACCTTTCCCTGCTTTAACATATCAAACAAGTACCCTGAAAACACCGATGCACAGCATCCGCATCCTGAGCCGCCTGCGTGAGCATCCTGTTCTTCTTTATATATCATTGCTCCGCAGTCGTAAAACCTGTTTGCAAGCTCTATGCCTTCTTCCTGAAGCTTTTCTTTAGCAATACTGTAGCCAACCTTACCCAAATCTCCTGTTACAACCATATCAAAATAATTATTTTCTAACTTTCTATCCTTAAAATGAGTGCTTATGGTATCTATTGCGGCAGGTGCCATTGCAGCACCCATATTTGCTGCGTCTGTTATGCCAAGGTCTATTACTTTGCCAGGGGTTACTGCGGTTATCAAAATGTCGCTCCCTTCGTCTGCAACAAGTGCCGCTCCTGCGGCGGTTACTGTCCATTGGGCGGCCGGGGCTCTCTGTCCGCCATATTCAAGCGGAAAACGGAACTGTCTTTCACTTGAACAAAAATGGCTTGAGCTTGTGCACATAACCTTTTTCCCATAACCTCCGTCTACGCTCATAGCTGAGAGAATAAGTCCTTCACAAAAGGTTGAACATGCCCCGTATATGCCAAAGAAAGGGATGTTTAATTTTGTTATACCAAAGCTTGTGCCCATACACTGATTTAAAAGGTCTCCGCCAAAAATAAAGCTTATATCCTCAGGCTTGTTTTTTGTTTTATGGAGCACCATAAAGGCAGCATCCTTCTGCATTTCGCTTTCTGCTTCTTCCCATGACTTTTTACCGTATCTTCCATCAAGGATTATTGCATCAAAAAACTGTGAAAAATTACCGTCGTTTTCTTTTCTCCCTGCAATAGATGCACAGCTTACAAGCTTTGGTTTATTTTTCAGTATAATTGTCTGCATATAAATCACCCCATTACAAAAAATATTATTCCCGATATAACTGACGCAATTACGCCGTATGTTATAACAGGTCCTGCAATTTTAAAAATATTTGCTGCAAGTCCCAAAACATAACCCTCATCTTTGAATTCTATTGCCGGTGATACAACTGCATTTGCAAAGCCTGTTATCGGTACAAGAGTCCCTGCTCCTGCGTGTTTTGCTATGCGGTCATAAATTCCTATTGAAGTAAAAAGTGCACTTAAAAAAATAAGACTTACGCTTGTTAAAGTCCCTGCCTGTTCCTTAACAAAACCAAAATTAAGGTACATATCATTTAAAGCCTGCCCTATTACACAGATAATGCCACCTGTTATATATGCCTTAATCATATTTTTAAACAAAGGGGATTTTCTTACTTTTGTATTTGCATATCTTTTATATTCGCTTTTGCTCATATTCATATGAATAACACCTCTTTAATATTTTTGATTGGCTTTTTTCTTTTATACCAAAAAAATTTGACCTTTAAGGCATTTTATAGTATAATTAGTTAAATATGTATAAAAAGAGAAGAGGTCATAATATTGAAACCCAACAATTCAAAGAACAATAAACTTTTCAATAGAAACGCCGTACTTAGTATGCTTGCTCTTGATGCTCCTATTTCAAGAATTGAGCTTGCAAACAGGAGCGGGCTTTCAAAAATGTCTCTTACCAACATTATTAATGAATTTTCAGAGCTTGGGTATATTAAAGAGGCAGGTGTTGACCTTACAAGCACAGGTAAGAAAAAGCCTATTCTTTTAGAACTTCAGGACAACAGTGTATGTGCAATCGGTGTCAATATTACAAGAAGCCATATTGAAGGGTGTGTTTGTGATATTAAGGGAAATATCATTACCACAAATCAGATTGATTTCCACGGTGACTTGAACGGCGAACTGCTCATTAAATATTTAACCGATACTATTTCGGAGCTTATTGAAGCCTCTGATGTTAAAATAACAGGAATAGGAATTTCCTGCATAGGTCCATTAGACCTTAAGCGCGGCAGACTTTTAAATCCCACAAACTTCTACGGCATTTCAAACTTAGACCTTGTTGTGCCTGTTAAAACAAAATTCAATCTACCTGTATATCTCAGAAGAAACAATGACTGTGCCATTCTTGCAGAAAAATTCTACGGTATTGCAAGAGGCATAAGCAATGTTATTTTCCTTGGTATTTCAGGCGGTGTTGGTGCATCTGCAATTATTAACGACAAGCTTATTGTGGGTGCAAACGGTCTTTCTTGCGAAATAGGTCACACAACCATTGATATTAACGGTGAAAAGTGTAAATGCGGCAATCGTGGTTGTCTTGAGCTTTATGCAAATACAGACAGGGTTGTTAATGCAGTTAAAGACCAGTTCACACAGGAAAAGGTTACATTTAAAGATGTTGTTGTGTCTGCAAAAGATGGTAATATGAAATGTAACGAAGAGCTGGGAAAACTTACAAAATATGTTTCTATTGCGATCACAAACCTTGTTAAGGTTTATGATCCAAGACTTGTTGTTCTTGGTAACACCATAACAGGCGCAGGACCTGATGTTTTAAGAGCAATCAAAAAAGAGGTTATGACTCACTGCGATTTTTCAAATATAGAATATTCAAACTTTAACGAAAAGGCACCTTTAATCGGTGCATGCACCGCAGTTTTTGACCATAAATTTTTCAGAAATGCTAAATGACGGAGGCTTTAAATAAATGTTATGTACTAAATGCAAAAAAAGACGAGCTGTTATAATGATAAAAAAAATAGAGGGCACAAAACAGATAGACGAGGGCTACTGTATTTCCTGTGCAAAGGATTTAGGCATTGCTCCTATTGACGATATGATGAAAAAGCTTGGTGTTACACCTGACATGCTTGAGGATATGGAAGACCAGCTTGAAAGCATGATTGAAAACGGTGATATTCCCGAAGGAGAATTTGAGAATATGAACCCTTTCAGTATGTTTCCATTCCCACAGGAGGAAATCTTTGAAGAAGAAACTTCTGACGCTCCCAAAAAGAAGAAAGAGAAAAAGCAGAAGAAGTCTCAGCTTGATACTTACGGAAGCAATCTGAACAACAAAGCAAAAGAAGGTAAAATTGACAGAATCATTGGCAGAGATAAAGAGCTTTTAAGAGTTATACAGATTTTAAACAGACGAGCTAAAAACAACCCTGCACTTATAGGTGAGCCAGGTGTTGGTAAAACTGCTATAGCAGAGGCTTTAGCTCTTAAGATAGTTGAAAAGCAGGTTCCGTCAAAACTTCTTGACAAAGAAATTTACCTTATGGACTTTACTGCACTTGTGGCAGGAACACAATTCAGAGGTCAATTTGAACAAAGAGTAAAAGCAATAATAGATGAGGCAAAATCAAGAGGCAATGTTATTCTTGTTATAGACGAGGTGCATACAATCGTAAGTGCAGGCGGTACTGAAGGCTCTCTTACAGCCGCAAACATCTTAAAGCCTGCTCTTGCAAGAGGCGATATTCAAATCATTGGTGCAACCACCCTTGCTGAATACAGAAAGCACATTGAAAAAGACTCTGCTCTTGAAAGAAGATTTCAGCCTGTTATGGTTGAAGAACCTTCTGTTGAAGAGACTATTGATATAATCAAAGGTATTAAGGATTATTACGAAGAACACCATCACATCACTTTGACAGACGATGTTATAAGACAGGCGGTTGTTCTTTCAAAAAGATTTATATACGGCAGATTTCTCCCTGACAAGGCTATTGATGTTATTGACGAGGCTGGTTCTGCTGCAAACCTTGACAATGAAATCTTAACAGAGCTTACAATTTTAAAGAAAGAGCTTAAGAAAACTGAAAACGAGCTTGCAGGTCTTGATGAAAAGGCGGAAGACTTCTTTGAAAAGAATGCAACCTTGAAATCAAAGGAAATTTCATATAAAAATCAGATTGAAGCCTTAGAACCACAATGCGAAAGCACAGTCCTCACAAGCGAAGATATTGCAAAGGTTATAGAGATGTGGGCAAATGTGCCTGTTAAAAAGCTTACAATGAAGGATTCCGATAAGCTTTCAGCTTTAAATGAAAGCCTCAAAAAGAAAATTATTGGTCAGGATAAAGCCGCAGACAGCGTTTCTAAAGCTATTATAAGAAAAAGAGCAGGTATTGAAAAAAGACTTCGCCCTGCATCATTTATATTTGTTGGTCCTACGGGCGTTGGTAAAACAGAATTTGCAAAGGTACTCACAGAAGAGCTGTTTGGCTCAAGCGATGATCTTATCCGCCTTGATATGACAGAATTTCAGGAACAGCATTCTATCTCAAAGCTCATTGGCTCTCCTCCCGGATATGTTGGCTATGACGAAGCAGGTCAGCTCACAGAAAAAATCAGAAGAAAGCCATACAGCGTTGTTCTTTTTGATGAAATTGAAAAAGCACATCCAAATGTGTATAACATTCTTCTTCAAATTCTCGACGAAGGCAGACTTACTGACTCTCAGGGCAGAGTTGTAAGCTTTGAAAACACAGTTATCATATTAACATCAAATGCTGGTATCGGTTTTGGCACAGACCCACTTGGTTTTAACAGAACCACAACTAATATGGAAGCTTTGGCTAACGATAAATTAAAGAAAATATTCAAACCTGAAATCTTAAACAGAATTGATGAAATCATAACCTTCAACAAGCTTGAGGTAAGTGATTTTGAAGAGATTGCAAGACTGAACTTAAATGAAATGCAAGAAGCACTTCTTGAAAAGGGTATTTCCCTTTATATTGATGATACAGCCGTTAAAATCCTTGCTCAAAAAGGATTTAGCGAAAAATACGGTGCAAGAGAATTAAGAAGAACTGTACAAAAACTGGTTGGCGACCCTATTGCCGAAAAAATTGTTTATATGGCACTTCCTTTCGGCTCATCAGTTTCTGTTACTGCTGAAAACGGCGAAATAAAGGTTAACTGAAATCAATTTTCTTTTTGTTCTTTTAATTTCAACTGTTATTTCGCTTAATGTATCAGAGTATCTTGCTATAGGTTTTTGCGTGCTTTCGGTTTTGTTTGTCTTTTTTAGAAAAGACTATATATTTTCTGCAATTCTTGGCATCCTGCTTGCTTTTATCCTTATTAACTGCGAGGCAAATCCAAAATACGGGGCATTGGAAGATGACCTTTATAAGCCCTTTGAAGCCCAACTTCTGGTCGTGGAAACAGATTACACAGAAAACAAGGAGGAAAACGATACAGCAGTATGCAAAATTTTAAACAGAGACAGTCAAAAAGTTCTCGTTTACTTTTATGGTGAAAAATTTCCTGAAATAAACGATGTGATTTGGGTTAAGAACTTAAACTTGAGGTCTCCTGCCGACTCTCCCCCTGAGCTTCAGTATTTCAATAAGTATCTGAAAAGCATAAATATACGCTATACTGCATTCATTGGTGAAAAGTCATTTGAAATTACTGCAAACAATCAGGGAATGTTTCCTGCTAAACAAGCAAGAGCCTTTAACAAATATTTAAACAAAAGAATACAGTCAACTTTTAAAACACCAAGAACATCTGCCTTTTTAAGAGGTTTACTTCTTGGTGATAAAAGCGGCTTTACACTTTATGACTATGACGCTTTTAAAGAATCCGGCAGTGTGCATATTGTATCTGTTTCAGGCTTTCACGTTATGCTTCTTTTAGGAATTGCTAACATATTCCTAAAAAAGCTCCCGAAGATTATAAGAGATCTAACAACTTTTGTTTTTCTTATATTTCTTGTGCTTGTTACAGGGTGTACACCATCGGTTATACGAGCCGCAGTAATGGTTATGATTGCCATTCTCTCAGTATATTTTCTAAGGGACAGCAGTTCGGAAAACGCACTTTACATTGTTGCACTTTGTCTTATAATACACAACAGATATATCATAAATAATGTAAGCTTTGTGCTTTCCTTTGCCGCAACCTATGGCATAGTTAAATGCTATAGTGCTATCAACAGCTTTTCTTTAGCTATACCTGAATTTATAAGAAGTCCTGTCTGTGCAACAATTTCTGCACAGCTTGGAGTTTTTCCTGCTATGATGCTTTACTTTGGAACAACATCAATATATTCAGTTATACCGAATATAATTATCTCCTTTGTTGTGCCAATGCTATTTGTAATAGCACCACTTGCGCTTATTACTGATTTTGATATTTTAATAAAGCTTTGCGATATTATCTGCGAATTCTTATTTGATTTTATACATAAAGTTGCAGCTTTACCCTTTAATACTCTTAAAATAGAAAGCAGTCCGTTTTCACTTATTTTAATGACTTTATGTGCATATCTTTGTTGCACTCTTTTATGCAGAATACATATCCGCCAAAAACAAAAACTACTGAAAGGAGAAAGCTAATTGGAAACAATAAAAAACGATTTGAAAAACAATAATTTCAAACAACTGTATTTCTTCCTTGGTGAAGAAGTATTCCTTTCAGACTTTTATATTAACTCAATCAAAGACAAGCTTGTAAAGATGGAAGAATTCAACTATTTCAAGCTTGACAGTGAAAAGCTTGAGTTTCTACAGGATGCAGTCCAGTCTTCCCCTATGATGTCAGAAAAAAAGCTTGTTGTTTTAAGAGGACTTGATTTTTCAAAAGAAATTAAAGACAGCGATGTGTCTTTCATCGAAGAGCTTCTTGATGATATCCCTTTCTACACACACATTATTTTTGCCTGCAGGGAAATCAGCAAGAAAACCTCAAAAATATACAAACTTTTAAACGATAAATGCACTCTTTGTCAGTTCAACAAACAAGGTTCTGCAGAAATTATACGATGGATTGCAAATGTTGTTAAGAAAAACGAAATGGAGATAACCAAAGATGCTGCCGAGCTTATGACTCAGTATGCAGGCTTTGATATGAACACTCTTAAAAATGAGATAGAAAAATGCTGTGCATACAGCAAGGCAGAAGGAATCATCACAGAAGAAACTGTCAAAGAGGTTGTTACAAGAAATATTGAAAGTAAAACCTTTGACCTTCTTGATGCGGTTATGGATATGCAAAAAGAAAAGGCTCTTATGATATTTTCAGAGCTTGAAAAAGACAAAGAAGAGCCTGTTTTAATTAACGGAGCCCTTGCCAAAACCATTATGGGCGTACTTGAATATAAGCTTTTGAAAAACGAGGGACAATCCCCTTCTGCAATTTCAGGCAAAATGGGGCTTAAACCCTTCACGCAGAAAAAATATGCAAGATACTGCGACAAAATGTCTGAGAAGTTTTTACAGAGAATGCTTTCAAGATGTTCGGAATTTGATGTTTCTTACAAAACAGGTATTATAAACGGATATACAGGTTTGGTACTTTTAATCTGTGAAATGATGGAACGATAAAAGGAGCTTTAAAAGCTCCTTTTATCGTTCTGTATAATATACACTATCCACATCAAAAAATGTATCATTTATAAATTGCTTCTTTGTTCTCATATTATATCTGTCCAGGTTAAATCTTTCAGATATCATAACACCCTCGTCGGTAAAAAATGTTCTCATTACAGGGCTTACAGGGCAGAAATAATTATAGCCCATATTCTTAAGATACATAAGTCTTTCATCGCCCTCATTAAGGTGGTAACCAAATGGGGAAATGTATATATCGGGTTTAAGCACAACCTCATAAATTCTTTCTTTGAAACGGTTGGTGTCGTATTCCAAATCTTTCATTTCAACTTGTCCGTCTCTGAAATAATCGTTATGGGTGTAGCTGTGGCAGGCAATAAGCCAGCCTGTATTTTTAAGAGCCTGTGCAACTTCTGTTGCCTGTTTTTTCAGTTCATCTTTCTTTGTTTCGTCTTCTTCTTTTATGAAGTTATAACCAAATGCTCCTTCATAACCTGTTACCGCAACTATTCCCTTTGCACCCCTGTATGAAAAATCAGGATGTTTTTCAACGAACTTGTCAAGTATTGGCATAACATCGCCATTATATGTTATTTCATAATCACCATTTAGATTTTTAACTTCCGTTGCAACATTTCCGTTTTCATCTACAACAAGTCTGTCTGCAAAACCGTCATTTTCCATATAGTCGTAATAGTTAACATCATCTATTGATATAACAAGAGGTTTTTTTCCCTCGGGAAGGATAATTTTCTCTCCTTCTTTTACATCTGTCATATTAAATAATATAAATCCTCTTTCGTAAAGCTGTGGGAGCATACCTTCAAATTCTGATACGGTTGTCATCCACATATCATAGCCCTCATGCATATAGTCACCATCAAAGGCAAGCTCAGGATAAACTACAAGACTGTGAAAAAACACATGGTAAACAGTTCCGTCATATTCTTTAAGCTTAGATTTTTCTGTATTTATCTTTTCTCTTATTTTTGCAGTTTTTTCTTGGCTGTAGTCTGCCTCTTCAATAAGCTTTAAAGCTTCATCAAAGTAGTAGCCCTCAATCAGCTTTTCAGCCTGTGTTACAAGCTCAGAAAACATATTGTTTTTACTCACCTGCCGTCTTATCCCTGAAAGGACAACAGCAACTATACACACAACTGTAACTGCAATAATGAGAAGGTTGTTTCTCAAGATTTTTTTCATTTCAATTCTCCTTTATAACACCACAAACTCATTATACAGTATAATTGTTAATTTGTCGACAGATTTCGGCAAAAAAACAATCCCCGATGTGCTCGGAGATTATTAGATTTATTTAATTTTTGGTAAGCTTGCTGCTGCAACAGACTGTCCAACTCTTCTTGCTTTTTCATCAGGAATATGAAGATGAATTTTCTTTGCAAGCTCTGGGAATTCTTCTCTTAATACTTCGTTTGCCTTTGTAAGGAGGATTGTTCCGCCCTTACCGCTTGTTACTCTGCCCATAATTAAAACATGCTTAATATCATAGAACATTGAGTAGTATGCGATTGTATAACCAAAGTATGTACCGATTGTTTCGTAAATATCTGCTGCACGGCAGTCTTCCTGTTCCATAAGGCTCTGAACAACCTTAAGCTTTTCTGCAGGAGAAAGGCTTTCATCAAGGGCAATACCTGCTCTTGGTGCAAGCTTGATAACCGCATCCTGTGAAAAATATTTAACACCGCAACCGTAGTCACCGCTCCATTCGTCTACCATCGCACCTTTGTTAAAGTCAACAGGAACGAATGCAAGCTCATTAAGCCAGCCTGTAATGTTACCGTCTTTATCAACATAACCTGCAGCTTCGCTTGTACCCATAGCAACACCTAAAACATTGTTGTCTTCAAGGCTCATAGCACCTGCAAGTGCTGTAACATCACCGTCATTTGCAACTTCAACAGGAACATCACCAATTTCCTTTGCAACATCTAAATACATATTCTTAACATGCTTTTCAAAATCTTCGTCTGAAACCTTTAAGAAAAGTGATGCAACCATAATTTTGTTATCAATATAAACACCTGCTGATGAAACACCGATAGCATCAACTCTTGGCATATGTGATGCTGCAGTTTTCATTGCATTTAAAATACCTTCGTAGTGGTACATAGGGTCGCTCTGGAGCTTAGGGAACCATACAACTTCTTCAGAATATACTGTTTCGCCATTTACAACAGCAGAAACCTTTCTGTCCGATCCGCCTGCATCAAAACCAATTCTGCAACCATCAAGATGTCTGCCAACAGGTGATGAAACATCATTTTCTACAGGTGCATCTTTAACATCTTCTACATATACAACTTCAAATGGCTTTTCATAAACACGAGCCATAAAGTTAAAGTCAAATTCTCTTGCTCCGCCTGCTTTATAATCGTCTGCAATTTTGTCGTAGATATATTTTGAGCCTGCGATAAATACTTTATAACCGCCTTTTGCCCAGAGAAGTGTTTTAATAATTCTTTCAGCTACTCTGTAGTTTTCTTCATCGTGACCTGTTCCGTCTTTATAAATATCCATATTGTAAACAGCGGTAAGACCATTGTTTCTTTCAACACAGATTACAAGCTCCTGTGAGTCTGCATTTTTAACCGCCTCTTTAAAGTCATTAATAACCTTGACCATAGGCATAAATTCAGGTTCGAGTTTTGCTACCATAATTATTCTCCTTTATATCTTATTTCGCCACCGAGAATTGTCATCAGGGCATTAAATTTTTCATCTGCAATCATAAAGTCTGCTCTTTTACCTTCTTCTATAGAGCCGATTTCTTTGTCTTCACCAAGTGCTGTTGCAGGATTAAGTGATGCACAGTTAACTGCTTCATAAACCTCAAGCTTTGTGTTTTCAAGAAGGTTTGCCACAGCCTTGTTAAGCTCAAGAACGCTTCCTGCAATTGTTCCGTCAGGCATCAGGCACTTAATACCTTCTTTATGCACAGGCTGTCCGCCAAGTGTGTAGTCACCGTCAACCATACCGCCTGCTCTTATGCAGTCTGTAATAAGGCAAAGCTTATCTTCCTTGATTTTTGCAATAAGACCAAAAAGTCCTTTGTCAATATGGAATGTATCTGCAATCAATTCAACAGAAACATTGTCTGCTGAAAGTGCAGAGCCTACAACACCCGGGTTTCTGTGAGATAAAGCTGTCATTGCATTAAAAAGATGTGTTGTATGTTTAACGCCCTTTTCTACACCTTTGTTTGCTTCTTCAAAAGTTGCGTTTGTGTGTCCCATAGAAATAAGCACACTTCCGTCTTTTGCAACTTTTTCGATTGCATCAAGTGCTCCGTCTACTTCAGGGGCAACTGTGAAAAGCTTAACAATATCTTTATTTGCAAGAATGAAGTCACCATCTGGTCTTAAGATATGTTCTTCTGCCTGTGCACCTTTTTTAGATGGGTTAATAAATGGACCTTCGCTGTTTACGCCAAGAATTCTTGCACCGTAATACTCACCGCTGTTTTTAACTTCTCTTACTGCATCAAAAGCATCTTCAATTTCTTTTTTGGAAACTGTCATTGTTGTAGGACACCATGCTGTTACACCATTTTTGATAATGCCTTCTGCCATTTTCTTTATGCCATCAGTATCACCGTCTGAAACATCAGCACCAAGGTAGCCGTGAATGTGCATATCCACAAGGCCAGGACAAACATATTTGCCCTTTGCATCTATAATTTCACAGTCTGCAGTATTGATATCCTTCTGTTCAGCTATTTTCTGAATTTTATCATCAAAAACAACCGCAAGATTTTCTGCAACTCTGTCTTTTAAAACTACTTTACCGTTAATAATACATTTCATAGCTTTATTCCTCCCTGATAATAATCTAACATGAAAAAAGAAAATTTACAACATAATTTTAGACTTAATTTTATATTGTTTTCGCTATTTTATATAAAAACATATAAAAAAGTGCCTTTCGGCACTTTTTTATAGATTGTAATATTTATCAAATTCTGCAGGATGAGGAATTGCATTAAGCTCATTTACTTCCTTACGCTTTGCGGAAATGAAGTTCTTTAACAGCTCTTCCGGGAATACGCCGCCGGCTGTAAGATAATCGTGGTCAGCCTCAAGAGCATCAAGTGCTTCACCAAGAGATGTTGGAAGCTGCTTTAATTTTGCCTTTTCTTCTTCAGGAAGATGGAAAAGGTTAAAATCATATGGTCCCCAACCGTTTTCGTGTGGGTCTATCTGATTTTTAATACCGTCAATACCTGCCATTAATATTGCGGCATAGCAGAAATATGGGTTACAGGTTGCATCAGGGTTTCTTAATTCAAATCTTCTCTTTGCAGGTTCTTTTGCATATGCAGGTATTCTTATAACCGCACTTCTGTTTGATGTTGCATAACCAACTGTTACAGGTGCTTCAAAACCTGGTACAAGTCTTTTGAATGAGTTTGTGCTTGGGTTTGTAATGGCACACAGTGATGCAATATGTTTTAAAAGACCGCCCATAAACCAATGAGCTTCTTTACTTAAGTTTGAATATCCGTTATCGTCTGAGAAAACAGGTTGTCCGTCTTTTAAAAGAAGCATATGAACATGCATACCGTTTCCTGCTTCACCCATTACAGGCTTTGGCATAAAGGTTGCTGAAAGTCCGTATTTTCTTGCTGTGTTGTGGATGATGTATTTAATCATCATTGTTGCATCTGCCATTTTTGACATCTGACCAAGCTCAGGCTCAATTTCAAACTGTCCGCCTGCACCAACTTCAGGATGGTGGTAGTTAAGAGCAATACCCATATCATCCATAAGCATACACATTTCTGATCTCGCCTCGTAGGTTGTGTCAAATGGCTTTGCAATGTGATAGTTTTTCTGTTTTGCAACTGTATTTCCAAGACCTTCTGCAGCACTGTTCCAATGTGCCTGCTGAGCATCAAGGCACATTCCTATTGATTCAGGCTTTACTTCCCAGCCAACACTGTCAAAAAGATAAAATTCAAATTCAGGAAGAATAAGCATTGTGTCAGCAATACCACAGTCTTTAAGATATTTTTCAGCCGCTAAAACGATATTTCTCGGATACTGTGCTAAGGGTCTGTTTTCAGGATTGTCAATAATCATTGCATTACCCGTCATAGAAAGTGTTGGAATTTCACAGAATGGGTCAATAACAGCTGTATCAGGGTCAGGTATAAATACCATATCACTTTTTTCTACTACTGCATAACCGTAGTTAGATGCGTCGAAGCCGATACCGTTTTTCATTGTACTTTCTGAGAAATTTTTTGCAGGAATGGTAACATGACGGAACTGACCATTAATAT
Source organism: uncultured Eubacteriales bacterium (assembly GCA_964568815.1). Classification (GTDB taxonomy): domain Bacteria; phylum Bacillota; class Clostridia; order RGIG6154; family RGIG6154; genus RGIG8700. The sequence goes on from CAZMRY010000012.1 coordinate 21,609, forward strand.
CTACCATTTTAAAGTCAACCATTTTAATGTCGTTTTCTTTAATCATAGCTAAAATATCTTTAACCGTTTTCATAATTTTTCTCCTTTATGTTTTTTATAATTATACATCATTTACATTTCATCTGCAAGGGTTTTTCGTTTTTTCCACTTTCCTGCAAGGAAATATATCATACTTGGAATTGCATAGCCATAGGGTGCAAGTGCATAGCCAAGCACAAAACCGTAAAAGCCCAGATTTAAAGCTACACCAAACAGCCAGCTTAAGCCTATTCTTAAAACAACACCGTCAAGAAGTGCTAAAACCATTGCAAGCTTTGCATTACCTATTCCCTGAACAAAAGCACCGCTTCCTCTCATTACTGCAAAAGCAGGAAACATCCAGAGTATTGCACTTATAAACACCTTTGACATTTCGTGAACCTGAACATCATCAGAGAAAATCATAAAGAGCTGTTTTCCGAAGGCTATGTATAATGTCATGAAAAATACTGTCATTATTCCTGAATAGAGCCAAGCATAATATACAATCTTCTTTGCCCTGTCCATATTTTTTGCTCCTACATTCTGACTTATCATAGGCATTGCAGCATATTGAATTCCGTGACATATTTTATTTACTATATCATCAATTCTTCCTCCTACACCAAAGGTTGCCGATGCAACAACACCAACATTGTTAATCATCGAGTTAACATAAAGCATAGAAAGGTTTATAAATCCTGACTGAACTGCCATTGGAGTGCCAAGACTTATAATCATTTTTGCGTAGCTTTTATCTATTTTAAAAGTATCTTCTTTGAATTCAAAGCCAAATTCTTTCCTGTGCTTATAAATATAATAAAAAGAGAAGATAAGTGACACTGCCTGTCCGATAATAGTTGCCCATGCGGCGCCTGCCACACCCCAACCCCATATACCTGTAAACAGTATATCAAGTACAAGGTTTACAACTGATGCAATTACTATAAACAGAAGCGGCCTTTTTGAATCTCCCATGCCTCTTAAAACTGCAGAAACCATATTATAGCCTGCAGTAAACACAAGACCTGCACTGCAGATTACAAGATAGTCAATTGCCATTGCAAAAGACTCTTTCGGTACATTCATAAGAGTCAGTATTCCCTTTTGAAAACCAATTATAACCGCTGAAAAGATAATTGCAAGAATAACAAGCATACTAAACAAAGTTCCTGTAATCTTGCTCATTCTGTCTTTTTTGCCTGAGCCTAATGCCTGAGCCACAAGTACCTGACCTGCGTTAGACACTCCAAGACAAACCATAGTTGCAAAATTCACAATCTGACTGCTCTGTGCAACTGCAGAAAGACCTGCAGTTCCAACGAATTTGCCTACAATCATCATATCAATTGTACTGTAAAGCACCTGAAGTGCATTTGATGCCATAAAAGGCAATGTAAACAGTAAAAGCTGTTTTGGTATGTTTCCTTTTGTAAAATCTCTTGAAATGCTCATTTTGTCCTCTTTCGTTTAGTTATATTCAAAATCAATGCATGATCTTGTCTGTGTATATGGTCTTACTTTTGTGTCCGCAACTTCAACATGTGCAGGATGTACTGCATATCCTTTTAATGCCTTTTCATCTTCAAACACAGAATAAAGCATAACATCCACATTGGATGTCTCTAAAGTTTCTGTCTGCACCTTAATTTCCACAAGTCCGTCAATTATGCCTAAAAGCCCTTCAAGACCTTCTTTTATTCCTTTTTTCACTTCATCATTATTAAACTCTTCTTTAAGTTTCCAAAGTATAATATGTTTTACCATTTCAATCTCCTCCTTTTAATTTTTATAGTATATGTAAATATTAAAATCGGCAAACTAATCTTTTAAATTGTATGGACTTGACACAAGTAAAAGCACAGTAGAATGGGCACCTTGTGTTCTTATTTTACTATTTCAAAATCACACACAGGTTTTAAACTTGTAAGACTATCCCAAACCATAATCTTTGCATTTGTATACATTTTTGTTGTTGTGAACAGAATTTCTTCCCCCTTATGAGTGGCAACCTGCATTTCAACAAATGTGGTTCCGTCATAAAGTGCAATGATAATGGTTTTTCCTGTTTTGATATTGATAGGCACAACTTGTAATTTTTTACCATCTGCGGAAACTTCTGTTTTTGTGAGTTCAATGTAATGTATCGTTGCATTTACGAGCGGCTCATTGGATGAGTCAATAGAAACTTTTTCCCATTGTTGTTTTGTTCCTTTATAATATACATCTGTTAAATCCGTGCATTCATAAAATACCCCAAACCTAATTCTATCCACACTGCCTGCCATATATAATTTTGTAAGGTCGCTACAACTACTAAACGCATACGTACCAATATTTGTTACACTGTCACCGATAGTTATACTTGCTAAACGTGTGCAACTCTTAAAGGCTTCACTACCAACACTTGTTACACTGTCAGGAATGGTTATATTGGTTAGACCGCTGCAGTATTCAAATGCACAATCGCCAATATTCATTATACCATCACCCATAATTACATTTGTTAGACCGCTACAATAATAAAATGCGTAATCGCCAATATTAGTTACGCTGTTAGGAATGGTTACACTCGTTAAACTTTTGCAATAATAAAATGCATAATCACAAATGTTTGTTACACTATCAGGTATAACCAAATTTGTTATAAGCTCACCATTCAGATAAAGCTTACGCGCACAACCCAAGGGATTTGCGTTGTACTTACCAAATTTTATATTACACCACGCTTCAATATCTGTTATATTTACTTTTGCAAGACTTGTACAATAGTCAAATGCATAATCACCTATAACCATTACACTATCAGGGATGGTTACATCTGTTAAACTGTTGCAACCCCGAAACGCATAATTACCAATACTTGTCACCTTGTTTCCGATGCTTACATTTGTTAGACTAGTACAATCGTAAAACGCAGAAGCATCAATGCTTACTACACTGTCCGGGATGGTTACACTCGTTAGACTACTGCAATTTCTAAACGCAGAATCGCCTATGCTCACCACATTGTTCCCAATAGTTATATCAGTTAAGCGTTTACAATCGTTGAACGCAGACCCACCAACGCTCATTACACCATCGCCTATCGTTACATTTGTTAAATAGGTGCAGCTAGCAAATGCTCCACCATCTATACTCACTACACTATCAGGAATAGTTATGCCGCTTAATCTTGTACAGCCACTAAATGCTCCATTTCCAATACTCGTTACGTTGTTACCTATCGTTACATCTGTTAAATAGGCGCAGCTAGCAAATGCTCCACTACCTATACTCACTACACTATCAGATATAATAATACTCTTTAGGCTGCTGCAATCTTGAAATGCCGACACACCAAGACTCGTGACTCCATCGCCCATTGCTATATCTGTCAGTCCGCTGCAATAAGAAAAAGTATAATCGCCAATGGTTGTCACGTTATCAGGTATGGTCACACTTGTAAGACTTCTACAATACCCAAATGCATAATTGCCAATACTTGTTACTCCGTCCGGTATAACAAGATTTATTATAAGCTCATCATTTAAATAAAGTTTATTTGAATAACTTAGAGGATTTGCAAGAATATCCTCAAATTCAATATTACACCATGCTTCAATATCCGATATATTTACTTTACTTAGACGAGTACAGCCACTAAATGCTCCACTTCCAATTCCTATTATATTATTTGGAATATTTATACTATCAAGTCCACAGGTTTCAAATGCACCATCACCAATGTGCATTAAACTCTCAGGAATGGTTACACCCCTCAGACTGCCACAATAAGAAAATGCATAATCACCAATGCTCTTTACACCATTAGAGATGGTCACACTTCTTAGACCTCTGCAATAATAAAAAGCATAGTTCCCAACACTTGTAACACTCTCGCCTATATTTACCTCTATTAGATTTGTACAATCCGAAAACGCATAATTACCAACATTTAATACATTGTCACCAATGATTACTTTTTTAATATCTAAGCGATACGCAGACCACGGCACATCATTATTATTAAAATTATCCATAATTCCGTTGCCACTAATCGTGAGTGTCCCCTCTGAATCCAATATCCAGATTAAATTTGTTCCGCATTTTCCTTCTGATATGAGCTCAGACGCTGATACATTCAATGCACCAATAGCAATAATGGTTAATAAAATTAAAAAAACTGCTGATAAAATTTTCTTTTTCATCTTTTAGTATACCTTTCCTTTGTTTTTGCAGCATTCTACACAATTCGACTATTGTCAAATCAGGGCTAAAAATTATATTATCTCATTTATGTTAGTATATCATTAAATATGTATTTTGGCAAATAAAAAAGAGCAATCATTTGATTGCTCTAAGGTATCGGCGGCGACCTGCTTTCCCGGGCCGTTGCCAGCCAAGTATCCTGGGCGCT
>CAZMRY010000013.1:0-10408 GCA_964568815.1 uncultured Eubacteriales bacterium
AATACTTTTTTCATAACTTTCTCTCCTTTATTTTTTTGTAATTTGCTTTTATACTTTTAAATTTTAGCACAGGTGTACACAATTGTAAACAATCTTGTAATATATGCTTGCACAAACTTTGAAGATGTGGTAGAATAAGTTTGCAAAGCAAACTCAATGAATTGCCTGACGGCATGAATTAAAATAAATTTTATGAATTGGCTTCGCAAGGCTTCTCCTTGAGGAGAGGCTCTGCCGTAGGCGGTGGTGAGGTGTAGGTTGCTTTTGCAACCGTTAAAACTCTTACCTTTTTTCCACCTCATCAGTCACTTCGTGACAGCTTCCCCTCAAGGGGAAGCCTAATTTTTTGTCACTAACTTGACAAAATCATACAAAGGAGAAAAATATATGGAATTATTACAATTAAGATACTTTTATGAAAGTGCGCAGACTGAAAATTTTGCAAAGACGGCGGAAAAATACATGGTGCCAACCACATCGGTTTCTGCGTCTGTAAGAAGGCTTGAAAAGGAGCTTGATGTTAAGCTTTTCGACAGATTAAGCAACAAAATAATATTAAACGCTCAAGGAAGAAAGCTTTTTTTAGCTCTTAAAAACATTTTCGGTGAGCTTGACCAGACTGTTACAGAGCTTTCTGTCAAAGAAAAGGACACACGCAGAATAAAAATATATGCAAGACAGGAAGCAGGTCAGATAAATATGGAAACAAGAAACTTTTTATTAAAGCATCCAGATGTTTTATTTGAAATAAGCGATGATTTTTCTATAAAACGACCTGAAAGCTTTGACATAATTATAGATTGCGACCCTTATGCCCCCGACGGCTTTGAAACCTTTTTATTCTACCCTATGAGAAAGTGCCTTAAAGTAAGCTCAGACAGTCCATTAATAAATCAGAAGCTTCAGCTCCGTCAGCTGAGTAATCAACCATTTATTACAATGGGAGAAAAGGACTTTACTCATCACTTTTTAGTTGAAAGGTGCAAACAGGCAGGCTTTACTCCAAACTTTACCATTGTGTGCAACGACACAAAAGGCATGGAATACTATCTTCAGTCAGGAATAGCAATAGGCTACGGCGGTATGAGGGCTTTTGAAAATGCAGGAGTTTCAAATCTTGAAGTGGTTGACCTTGATATTCGTTATAACATCTATGCACACTTTAAAAAGTCTGCAAACTATGGAAATGTTGAAATTTTTCTTAACCATTTAAGAGAAGTATATGAGAAACAATTAAAATATGTTAAAACTCCTGTAGTTAACTCTTTACAAATCAAGTAAAATGTAGTAAAATATATTATCTATAATTATGTACCGAGGTGTTTAAATGGATTACAATAAATTAGCGGAGCTTATGTTCCCCGCCATCACGAAAACCGTTGAGGACTATGAAAAGATTTATCCGAAGAGAAATCTAAAAGAGGGTGCACAGGTTACAAGATTTGCACCAAGCCCTACAGGCTTTCTTCATATAGGCGGTTTATTTGCATCTCTTATATCAGAGAGAATTGCTCACCAGACAGATGGTGTTTTCATTTTAAGAATTGAAGACACCGACAAGAAAAGAGAAGTTGAAAACGGTGTTGAAAGAATTCTTGAGGGACTTAAGAATTTTGAAATTAAAATAGACGAGGGTTTTACTGACTTTGACACCTGCGTTGGGGATTACGGCCCTTATAAACAAAGAGAAAGAGCTGAAATTTATCAGGCATTTGCAAAAAAGCTTGTTAAAGACGGTCTTGCATACCCATGTTTCTGCACTGAAGAAGAATTAACTGAAACAAGAAACATTCAGGAAGAAAAGAAAATTCTTCCCGGTTATCACAGCGAATTTGCAAAGTGCAGAAATCTTACAATGGGGCAGATTGAAGAAAACATCAAAGAGGGCAAGCCTTATGTTGTTAGAATGAAGTCACCCGGAAGTCCTGACAGACGAATTTCCTTCAAAGACGCCATAAGAGGCAATATTGAGATGCCTGAAAACATTGTTGATGTGGTTATTTTAAAGTCAGACGGTATTCCGACCTACCACTTTGCCCATGTTGTTGACGATTATCTTATGGGTACAACAACTGTTATAAGAGGTGACGAATGGATTTCATCTGCACCAATTCATCTTCAGATGTTCTATATGCTTAAATTAAAAGCTCCTAAATACGCACATATCGCTCCTATTATGAAAGAGGACGAGGGCGGAAAAAGAAAAATCTCAAAGAGAAAGGACCCCGAGGCTGCTGTTACCTACTACAGCGAAGAGGGTTATCCTGTTGAAGGTGTTATTGAATATCTTTTAAACCTTGCAAACTACACATTTGAAGATTTCAGAAGAAACAACAAAGCTGCTCACTGGTCAGAATTTAAGCTTGAAATGAACAAAATGAGCAATTCAGGCGGACTTTTCGATTTAGTTAAATTAAATGATGTCTGCAAAAACAAAATCGCATCATACACAGCAGAGCAGGTTTATGACCTTGCAATCGAGTGGGCAAAAGAATACGACGAAGAGCTTTACGCTCTCTTAACAAGAGATAAAGATTTCTCTGTTGCAATGTTTAACTTTGACAGAAACCCTGACAAGCCAAGAAAAGACATCGGCAAGTTCAATGAAGTAAGAAACTCATTCAGCTATATGTTTGACGAGCTTTTTGACGGTCAGTACGAAGAAATTCCGAATGTAGATAAAGCAAAACAGAAAGAAATAATTGAGATTTATAAAGAAATATATGATGAAAATGCAGACAAAGACACATGGTTTGCAACACTTAAAGAGGTTGCAGTTAAGGTTGGCTTTGCGGCTGAGGTTAAAGAATATAAGGCAAACCCTGAAGCCTATGGCGGTCACGTTGGTGATGTAAGTACGGTTGTAAGAGTTGCAGTGACAGGCAGAACAAGAACTCCTGACCTGTGGGGTATTCTTAAAACACTTGGAAAGAATAAATCTTTAGATAGAATGGAAAAATATATTAAGGAGTTAAACTGATGGAAAATTTTGAAAACATTTCTAATTTCATACACGACGCCATTGACAAGGATTTAGCTGACGGCGTATACAACAAGGTTCAGACAAGATTTCCTCCTGAGCCAAACGGTTATCTTCATATCGGTCATGTTAAGGCAATAAACATTGACTTTTCAACTGCCGAGAAATACAAGGGAACCTGCAATTTAAGACTTGACGATACCAACCCAACCAAAGAAGATGTTGAATATGTTGATTCTATTATGGAGGACATCAAGTGGCTCGGTTTTCAGTGGGATCAGGTTTTATATGCATCAGACTACTTCCCTGAAATCCACAAATGTGCAATTAAGCTTATTAAAGACGGAAAAGCTTATGTTGACGAATTAACTGCTGATGAAATAAGAGAATACAGAGGCACACTTACCACTCCAGGTAAAGAAAGCCCATACAGAAACAGAAGTGTTGAAGAAAACCTTGACCTTTTTGAAAGAATGACAAATGGCGAATTTGAAACAGGCTCAAAGGTTTTAAGAGCAAAAATTGATATGGCATCACCAAACCTTAATATGCGTGACCCTGTTATTTACAGAGTTCTTCACGCAACCCACCACAGAACAGGCGACAAATGGTGTGTTTATCCTATGTACGATTTTGCTCACCCTATTTCTGATACTGCAGAGGGTGTTACACATTCACTTTGCTCCCTTGAATTTGAGGACCACAGACCTCTTTATGACTGGGTACTTAAAGAATGCGGTTATGAAACACCGTCAAGACAGATTGAATTTGCAAGACTTAACCTTACAAACTCACTTACAAGCAAAAGAAAGTGCTTAAAGCTTATTACAGAAAAAATCGTTGACGGTTGGGACGACCCGAGAATGTCAACTATTTCAGGTATGAGAAGACGCGGATATCCTGCAGCTGCACTTATTGACTTTGTTAACAGAATTGGTGTTTCAAAGGCGTTTTCAGTTGTTGATTTTGCACTCCTTGAACACTGTGTTCGTGAAAACTTAAATATGAACGCACCTCGTGCTATGGCAGTTTTAGAGCCATTAAAGGTTACTCTTAAAAACTACCCAGAGGGTGAAAGCGAATTAATCGAGGTTGACATTAATCCAAATGACGAAAGTGCAGGAAAGAAGAAAATCAGCTTCTCCAAAAATCTTTTCATTGAAAAAACAGACTTTATGGAAGTTCCTGTTAAAGGATATAAGCGTTTAACCGCAGATAACGAAGTTCGTCTTAAAGGCGGATACTTCATCAAGGTTGACGAAATCATCAAAGATGAAAATGGAGAAGTTGTTGAGCTTATCTGTACCTATGACCCTGAAACAAAGGGCGGTAACGCACCTGACGGAAGAAAGGTTAAAGGTACAATTCAGTGGGTTGACGCAAACAACTGCTTAACTGCTGATGTTTACAAATACGATAAATTATTCTTAACAGCAAACCCGGGTGAGCTTGAAGACTATCTTGAAAACTTAAATCCTGAATCTTTAGTTATTTTAAAGGACTGCAAAATGGATGCAGACCTTAAAGATGCAAACATAGGTGACAGCTTCCAGTTTATGAGAAACGGATATTTCACAGTTGACAAAAATTCTACAAAAGATAAGATGATTTTCAATCTTACGGCATCACTTAAGGATTCTTACAAGATTGGATAATTAAAATGAATTGCCCTACGGGTGATATGTAGGGGCGGTTCACGAACCGCCCGCGGGACATTCGTGAATGTCCCCTACAAATTCATTGATTAAAGGAGAAATGAAATGAGCGAAAAATTTTATATAACAACCGCCATTGCATACACTTCAAGAAAGCCTCACATAGGCAACACCTTTGAAGTTGTTTTCACAGATGCAATCGCAAGATATAAAAGACAGAGAGGCTATGATGTGTACTTTCTGACAGGCACAGACGAGCACGGTATTAAAATTCAGGAAATAGCTGAAAACTGCGGTCTTACACCACAGGCCTATGTTGACGGCGTTGCAGGCGAAATCAAAACTATCTGGGATATGATGAATACAACATATGATAAGTTCATCAGAACAACAGACGACTACCATGTTGCACAGGTGCAGAAAATTTTCAAGCAGTTTTATGACCAGGGCGATATTTATAAGGGTCATTATGAGGGTATGTACTGCGTACCTTGCGAAACCTTCTATACAGAAAGTCAGCTTGTTGACGGAAAATGCCCTGACTGCGGCAGAGAAGTAAAGCCTGCAAAGGAAGAGGCATATTTCTTCAAAATGAGCAAATATCAGGACAGACTTATGCAGTATATTGAGGAAAATCCTGACTTCATTCAACCTGAATCAAGAAAGAAAGAAATGGTTAACAACTTCTTAAAGCCAGGACTTCAGGACCTTTGTGTTTCAAGAACATCTTTTACATGGGGTGTTCCTGTAAGCTTTGACGAAAAGCATGTTGTTTATGTTTGGATTGACGCTCTTTCAAACTACATCACAGCTCTTGGCTATGACAACGAAAACCCATCAGACCTTTATAAGAAATACTGGCCTGCTGATGTTCATATTATCGGAAAAGACATTTTAAGATTTCACACAATATACTGGCCTATTATGCTTATGGCTTTAAACCAGCCACTTCCAAAGCAGGTGTTTGGTCATCCTTGGCTTTTATTTGGCAACGATAAAATGTCTAAATCAAAGGGCAATGTTATTTATGCTGATGATTTGGTTAAGCTTTTCGGCGTTGATGCAGTAAGATATTATCTTTTATCTGAAATGCCATACGGTAATGACGGAAGCATCACATACGAGTCGATTATTGCTAAATACAATGCAGACCTTGCAAATGTACTTGGAAACCTCTTAAACAGAACTGTTTCAATGGCAAACAAGTATTTCGGCGGTGTTCTTGAAAACAAAAATGTTCTTGGTGAAACTGATGCAGACTTAATTTCTGTTGCAGAAGAAACTGTTAAAACAGTTAAAGCTAAAATGGACGAATTCAGAACTGCAGAGGCACTCGATACTATTATAAATCTCTTGAAGAGATGCAACAAATACATTGACGAAACCGCTCCTTGGGTGCTTGCTAAGGATGAAAGCTTAAAAGACAGACTTTCAACTGTTTTATACAATCTCTGCGAGGGCTTAAGAATTTCTGCGGTACTTCTTATGCCTTTCATGCCTGAAACAGCAGAAAACATTTTAAAGCAGATTAACTGTGATGTTAATTCTTATGAAAGCATTGAAGCTTTCGGCGGATATGTGTCAGGCACACAGGTTGGTACAGCAACACCTCTCTTTGCAAGAATTGACGAGGCTGCAAAAATGGCTGAAATTGAAGAAATGAATAGCGATACGGAAGATTTTGAACCTCTTAAAGAAGAAATTTCTTTTGACGAATTTGAAAAAGCAGATTTCAGAGTTGCAAAGGTTATTTCCTGTGAAGAAGTTAAGAAGAGCGAAAAGCTTTTAAAATTTGAGCTTGACCTTGGCTTTGAAACAAGAACAATACTCTCTGGTATCAAGCATTGGTATAAGCCAGATGAAATGGTTGGCAAAAATCTTATTATTATTGCAAATCTTAAACCAAGAAAAATTATGGGTATTGAATCAAAAGGTATGATTTTATCTGCCTTTGAGGGCGACAATTTAACTGCTCTTACAACAATCGGCGATATTAAACCCGGAAGTGTGGTAGGCTGATGTTATTTGATACTCACGCACACTACGACGATTCAAAATTTGACAGCGACCGTTTTGAGGTAATGGGAAATCTTCCTCAAAACGGTGTTGCTTATGCAGTTAATATAGGTACAAACCTGGAAAGCTCAAAACTTTCTATTGAATATGCAGAAAAATTTGAACACATTTATGCGGCTATCGGCTTTCATCCTGAATTTGCAGACAAGCTTGACCTTGACTCATTAAGAAGCCTTGCAAAACACAAAAAGGTTGTTGCAATAGGTGAAATAGGTCTTGACTATTACTGGGAAGATAACCCATCAAGAGAAATTCAGATTGATGCCTTTAAAAAGCAGATGGATTTGGCAAAGGAGCTTGACCTGCCTGTTTCTGTTCATAACAGAGATGCAACGAAAGACATTGTTGATGTACTTCTTGAAAAAGACCATAACAAGGTTATAATCCATTGTTGCTCTGTAAGTTCAGAGACTGCAAAAATACTTGTTAAAAAAGGATACTATGTTTCTTTTGCAGGAACAGTATCTTTTAAGAATGCAGGCAAGCTTAAAGAGGTTGCCGCCTTTGTTCCTGACGAACTTCTTTTAATAGAAACAGATGCGCCCTATCTCACTCCTCACCCATTCAGAGGGCAGAGAAATGACTCAGCAAAGGTGCTTTATACAGCACAGGCTTTGGCTGAAATAAGAGGTGTATCTTTGGAAGAAATAGAAAAAATTACTTTTGAAAACGCAAAAAGGATATATAACATATGAAAGAACTTTTAAAACTCTTTTTAATTTTTGCTAAAATCGGCTCATTTACCTTTGGGGGCGGATATGCTATGCTCCCTATGATTCAAAGGGAAATTGTTGACAAAAACGGATATGCAACCGAACAGGAAGTTTTAGACTACTATGCAATCGGTCAGCTTACACCCGGTGTTATTGCAGTTAATGTTGCAACCTTTATCGGTATGAAAAGAAAAGGTCTCATTGGTGCTGCATTTGCAACCCTTGGGGTTGTTTTTCCAAGCATTGTTATAATAACTGTTATTGCCCTTGTTTTAAGAAATTTTATGGATATTACATGGGTTCAGTATGCTTTTTCAGGAATAAGAGTTGCAGTTATTGCCTTAATCGTAAAAACTGTTATAACTGTTACTAAAAAAGGTATCGTTGATACCTTTACAGGAATTTTGTTTGGTCTTGCCTTAATACTTGGACTTATCTTTGACATATCTTCTGTTATGGTAGTTTTAATTTGTGCAGTATTTGCTGTGGCCTACAAAGCAATAAAGAAGGAGGGAAAATAATGCACACACTTTTAGTTATGTTTCTCGAATTCTTTAAAACAGGACTTTTTGCTGTAGGCGGCGGTCTTGCAACAATTCCTTTTTTAATGGATATATCCGACAAATACGGTTGGTTTTCCCAAAGCGAGCTTGCAAATATGATTGCTGTTGCAGAATCAACTCCGGGGCCTATCGGCGTTAACACTGCTACCTATGCAGGTGTTACAACCTACGGAGTTTTGGGCGGTCTTATTGCAACCTTTGGTCTTGTTCTTCCCTCTTATATTGTTATTGTTATAGTTTACAAGGTTCTTGAAAAGTTTAAGGAAAACAAGCTTACTAAGACTGTTTTCTATGGACTCAGACCTGCGGTTGCAGGACTTATAACTGTTGCGGCATACACACTTCTTGAGACAACAGTTTTCCCTGACCTTGTATTAAATATAAAGGCACTTGTTATGCTCCTTGTTTTCACACTTCTTGTTCTTTCTTACAAAAAGCTTAATCCTATTCTTGTAATAGTTTTAGGAGCAGTAATTGGCATTATTTTCAAAATCTGAGGTGTAAGCAGCCTTGTTTTGTGAAAGGAATTGATGGTTATAAATATGAGACACACATTCATAATCACGGTAGTTTCTCTGCTCCTTGTTGTAACAATGGCGACAGGAGGCTATTTCGCATATATTGAAGCCAGAAATAGAAATGAAAAAGTCATTGAAGAGGTAAAAACTCCTTCTCTTGTTTCAGGTAATGCATCAGAAATTGCAGAGGAGCTTTTTAGATATGTTCATATTTCTGCAGACGACAAAAATGCAATTGTATCACTTGTGAATTCAATAGATTATATTGGCTTTGAGATTGACAGCATAAACACAGACGCAGGCTTTTTAACTGTTAACTATAAGGTAGACAGCAGAACAAAGTACAGATTTATGGATGACTACAGTAAAAATTTCAACCAGACCTGTGCAACCCTTTTTGTCCTTGCAGACGGTCTTAAAAACATCCGTCTTACGGTTTCTGACAATTACGGTGAGTTTTACTCTTTCTCAAGAGATTTAAATTCTTTTGTTTACACAAAAAGCATGCACGATTTTTCAGAGGACGACCTTGAAGATGCTGCAAAAAATTTTGATAATTTTGAAGCTTTTACAGAAAAACTCCTTGTCCTTAAAAGCGATACTCAAAACAATGTTTATTTAAAACAGATATATGAGGTGCTTGCACCAAGCCTGCAGGTTATAGAAAATTCAAAGGAGCAGTTTGTAATTGCTCTTGATGATAATAATCTTGCAATTCTCTCAGCCTTAGACCTTGACCTTACAAAGCACAGAAATACATCTGTTGAACTGTATTTCTGCAGTGTTGAGGACTACACCGTATCTGAACTTAAAAACTACATATTTGTTTTCAAAGAAAAACAACTCATTGCAAACGATGTTATATCCTCTCCAATGCTTTACGAGGATACCATAAACCTACTAAAATAAGGGTCTGTAGCAAAATTAATATTTATGCATATCTATACATTTTGCTACAGCCCTTATTTTATATATACTTCCTCATATGTTCTATTGCGTTTTTTTCAAGCCTTGATACCTGTGCCTGAGATATGCCGATTTCGTTGGCAACCTCCATTTGTGTTTTCTCGCTGAAAAAACGCATTGAAACAATTTTTCTTTCTTTTTCGTTAAGCCTTTTAAGTGCATCATAAAGAGCTATGCTGTCTATCAGTGTTTCGTCCAACACCTTCTCGTCGCTTATCTGGTCCATTACAAAAAGTGTTTCTCCTCCGTCGTGAAACACAGGTTCATATAAAGAGAGAGGATCCTGAATTGCATCAAGTGCATAATTAACAGCTTTTTCTGTCGAGTCTATTCTTTTTGCAATTTCTGCAATGGTTGGTTCTCTTCCTGTTTCCTTTATAAGCTCCTCTTTTGCAGAAAGAGCTTTATATGCAGTATCTTTAACAGACCTTGAAACCCTTATTGCATTATAATCCCTTAAATATCTTCTTATTTCTCCTATAATCATAGGCACAGCATAGGTTGAAAACTTAACACCAACCGACAAATCAAAATTGTCAATAGCTTTAATTAAACCTATGCACCCTACCTGAAACAAATCGTCTGCATTTTCTCCCCTTGATGAAAATTTCTGTATAACACTTAAAACAAGTCTTAAATTTCCCTGAATAAATCTCTCCCTTGCATCCTTGTCGCCCTCTTTGATTTTAAGTAAAAGCTCTTCCTTTTCCTTTGATGAAAGAAGAGGCAGCTTTGATGTATTAACTCCGCACAAATCAACCTTATTCATTGGCACTAATCCTCCTTGATAATAAAATTATTGCCAATATTTTGATAATTTATACTTACAAGCAGACTAAAAGTATAGTATAATTGCTCTTGCCAAGCAAAACACACCCAAACCTTGGGTGTGTTAACGGCAGGAGCAAGCCCCTGCCCTACTTTAAGACCTCAAAAA
>CAZMRY010000013.1:10508-21717 GCA_964568815.1 uncultured Eubacteriales bacterium
CTTGGGTGTGTTAACGGCAGGAGCAAGCCCCTGCCCTACTTTAAGACCTCAAAAATCATAGGCAGATTTTAACAAAGGCAACCCGTAGTGTATTGTTAATACACGAGTGGTTGCCTTTGTTAAAAAACAAGCAATCCCCGAATGTTTATCGAAAACATTCGGGGATTAATATTAGTCTGTAATGATAAATACAAATTTTGGAACGCCGTCAACTGATGATACATAAACCTGTGATGCACCTGCTTTTGCATCTTCAAAGCTTATGATTGCAGCAGCTTTAGCGCTGTCGTCAACCTTTTCTACTTCGCACTTTTCTTTTGAGTATGTATAGAAAACAGTTGAAGAAGAGAATGTTACAGGATATAAGTTAGTGTCATCAAGAGTTGCTGTTGAGCCTGTGCCAACAACATCTTCAAGTGAAACAAACATTCTTTCGTCATACTTCTGATGAACTGTACCATACATAATGCAGAAGTCGCCGTCAAGCGGGCCATCAGCCTTAGCTGTTCTGACATCGATGCTGTTTGTAGCAGCAAGTCTCTGTGCACCGCTTGCATAAGTATAGAGGAAGTTGTCAGCAGGTGAGTAAAGCTTCATAACTTCTGTAACAGTTCCGTCTGTTTTACGCTTAAGCTTAATAACATCGCCAACTTTAACACCGCTTAAAACAGAAATGTTTTCTGTCTGATATGGGTTTGAAGTGCTTCCGTTAACATAGAACTTGTGAGCGGCACCGTCTTCGCCATTTACTTCCTGAATCTTTGATACAATTACGATTGGTGTTGAAACATCGTATGCAGGGAGGCTTGTATCGCCGAATACAACTGCAACCTTTGCAATACCATTGTCAACATCGTATGTTTCAAATGTATATTCTCTGTAGTTAGCAAGTGCTGAGTTTTTACCAACAGCATAATCGTCTGTCTTTGTTCTGTCTGTAGGAACAAAGAAGATTTTTGTTGATGAGTTGAGAGCACTTGTTCCGAGCATCTGTGTTCCTGATTTGTATGTTTCAGTCTTTGTACCAACACCTAAGATAAGGTTGTTTGTAATTGTAAGACCTGAAGAATTTGGAACAGATGTGAAGATAGCATTGATTTCACTCTTTGCGTTAAGTGAATATTTAACAAGCTGTGAAGCTGTATTTTTAACTACACCTTCATCCTTGTTAATGTCTGTTCTTGCAGATGAATCAAGGAGAGCTTCTGCTTCAAGAGCTGTTTTTTGTTCACCATTAACTTTAACTTTTTCAGCTAAAGGATATGTGTATAATATTCCTGCCTGAGAGAATACAACAGCCTTAACAGTATCGGCAGAAAGACCTTGTCCTTCTCTGCCTACGCTGATAAGATAACCATATGTATAATTAGATGCAGCTGCTGTGTTTTCAACAATGTAAACAATTCTGTTCTGGTTGTCAAGATAAACTGTAACAGAGCTGTCCATCTGGAATTTGCTTTCATATTTGTCCCAGCATATATCAGCAATTTCGTATTCGTTAGAAGAAATTGTGATTGTTCTGTCTTCGGTGTTCATACTGCTGATAACACCTGTTTTTGTGTTAGATACGATTTCAATATTAATGTATTTTGTGCCAACAGTGTTAAGGCTCTTTGAAACAAGAAGAACATTGTTTTTAGCAATAGATGAGAAAGAAACTGTTGAAGTACCTTTCTTGATTGAAATCTTTTTGCTTGAGCTTTCTGTAAGGTCTAAAACATCAGATGAATCATATACATTGTAGAGAAGATACTTTGAAGTGTCGATTGCGCTTACAACGAAAGGCTTTGCATCTGTAATAATGATAACATCAATAGCATTGTTTGAATCGTTATCAATAAGAGTTAAGTTTCCGCTGTATGGTTTGTATGTTGCATCAAGGTATCCTGCTGATGATTCAACATATGGTGCAGGATAGTTGTTATATACAAGCTTAACACCTGATTCAATGCTGTATATATCATAATCATCCTGGTCTTCGTCTGTATAAATCTGAATTTCGCTCTGACCTAAATGCTTGATTTCGTCAGGATTAAAAACAGACTCGCTGTTTGATTTTGTGAGCTTACAGCTTTGGATTGTGTATTCGTCATCATCTTCTGAATAATAGAAGTTGATTTCTTTGCCAAAGTATTTGTCCGCACCTGAAGAGCCAACATTGTAGATTTTGTCGTAGTCAATCTGAATCTGACCTTCTTTAACAGCAGTATTGTCTTCAGTTAAAGAAATATCGCTTGTAGCGGTAACAATACCTGTTTTTTCTGTATATTTAAGAGATGAGTCCATAATTGTTGATCCGCCGGTTGTAACACCGCCAGAGGTATTGCCCATTTCAGGAATGTCAAGAGCGTTAAATACAAGCTGAGCTATAATCTGTCTTGGTGCAGGCTCTGTTGAAGCAGAGACAGCTTTCTTTGTAAGACCGATCTGAGCACCTGCTGCAATGTAGCCAGCAGGCCATCCGCCTGATTGTTTAGCTAAAGGCTCATATTTAAGCAAGCAAACAAGCATTTTAACAGCCTGTTCATATGTAACAGGAGCGTCCGGCTGGAAAGTACCGTCACCCATACCTGAAACTATTCCAAGGTCAGATGCGATTCTTACCGCTTTAACCTTCCATTCATCGCAGAGAGCAGTTGTAACATCTGTGAAAACAGTTTCTGCAGGTACATTTAATGCACCCATATTTTTAAGTCTTGCAACTATAACACAGAACTCTGCTCTTGTGATACCTGCCTCAGGTCTGAATGTATTTGCACCTGCATCACCTAAAATAATGCCAAGACCTGTAAGAGTTGAGATTGCCTCTTTATAAGGGCTTGTTGCAGGTACATCTGAAAATTCTGTTGTAGTTGTGGTAGTCGTTGTGGCAGTAGTTGTGTCAGTATCTTCAGCAACAGCAACTAATGAAAATACCATAACAAAACAGAGAATTAATGCTAATATTCTTCTCATAATATTGTCCTCCTTTTATATGATTAGACTTTAACACAATGATATTCTAACAAAAAATACAGGAACTGTCAATAACAATATATTTACATTTATGTAACAAAAAAGGGTCTGTAGCAAAATGTATAGATATGCATAAATAATGACCGTAGGGGCGACTATCAGTCGCCCGCGGGCGGATAATATCCGCCCCTGCAACGGAAAAATTTATTTTGATGCATAAATATTAATTTTGCTACAGACCTTTTTCATTTATTTAAGATATTGTCCTAAAAGCTGATTTACAAGTCCGCCGTCTGCTTTGCCTGAAACAAGAGGCATAAGATTTTTCATAATAATGCCTTTTTCCTTTGCGGTAGGGCTTTCAAGACCAAGGTCAGATAAAACCTTTTCAATTGTAGCCTTGATTTCATTTTCGTCCATTCTTTTCGGAGCAAATTCGTTGTAAACTGCAATTTTGAATTCACAGTCTGCAATAATGTTTTCTCTGCCTGCGGCAGACTCCAGAGTTTCTTTTGTCTGTTTGATTTCTTTTAATATGATGCTGTTTTCTTCGTCTTCTGTTAAAGGAGCCAATTTGTCCTTTTCCTTAGCCTTTAAAGCTGAAAGAAGAAGTGAAAGTGCATTTTTTCTTTCTGCCTCTTTATTTTTCATTGCGGCAAACATTTCCTGTCTTACAAGCTCAATTTTTGACATATTTATCAGTCCTTTCTGTTGATATTTTATTATAAAACAATCGGTTTGTCAATATTGGCATTTAAGGGGATAAAATTTGTGATTTTTGCAAATTTTATCCCCTTAAACGGCAAATAACGAGAAACTTAGTTACACAAATTAAGATTGAAAATGCCTGCAAGTGCTTCTTTAATTACCACCGGTTTACCTATGTGCTGATTTAACACTTCTAAATCCTAACTCATCTTTGTGGTTGCTTTAATGAACAAAATATGATATAATTCATAAAATGTAGGAAAACTATGAAAGGCAAGTGTGAAAAGTGGACTATAGAGAATATTTTGAAGGGTTAAAGGGTAAAAAGATTACCGTTGCAGGTGCAGGTGTGAGTAATACACCTTTAATCAGGATGCTTGTTAAGTATGGTGCAATAGTTACAGTTTGTGACGGAAAAAAGAGTACGGAAGAACTTGAAAAGCAGTTTGAAGGTCTTAATCTTTCATATAAAACAGGAGAAAACTGGCTTGATGATATAGATGCAGACATTATTTTCAGAAGTCCCGGTATAAGACCTGATTTAAAGGGCTTTAATGATGCTGTAAAAAAGGGTGTGTATCTCACCTCTGAAATGGAAGTGTTCTTTGACCTTTGCCCCTGTGATATTTTTGCAATAACAGGCAGTGACGGAAAGACCACAACCACAACACTTACCCATAAAATACTTGAGAATTCAGGATTTACAGTTCATCTTGGCGGAAACATAGGAAAACCTCTTTTGCCTGAAATAGATAAAATCGAAAAAGACCACAAGGTTGTTTTAGAGCTTTCAAGCTTTCAGCTTTTTACAATTAAGAAAAGCCCTAAAGTGGCAGTTATAACAAACCTTTCACCAAATCACCTTGACTGGCATAAAGACTATACAGAATATATTGATGCGAAGAAAAATATATTCACAGGCAAGGAATGTGAAAAGCTTATAACAAATCTTGATAACAAAGATGCATATACTGCATCAAAGGATGCAGGAGCAGTTAAATATTTTTCAAGAAAAAACAAGGCTGATATCTGCCTTGAGG
This sequence comes from uncultured Eubacteriales bacterium, assembly GCA_964568815.1. Lineage (GTDB taxonomy): Bacteria > Bacillota > Clostridia > RGIG6154 > RGIG6154 > RGIG8700. The sequence continues at coordinate 15,212 of CAZMRY010000013.1, forward strand.
GTGATTTTATAACAGTCTCAGGAGAAAAAGTTCTAAATATAAACGACATTCTTCTCCCTGGTGTTCATAACATTGAAAACTATATGGCGGCAATTGGTGCTGTATGGGGTGTTGCAACGGTTGAGGGCATTATAAAAACTGCAAAAACAGTTAAGGGAATTGAACACAGAATTGAGTTTGTAAGAGAACTAAACGGAGTTAAGTATTATAACGATTCCATTGCATCAAGCCCCAACAGAACCATAACAGGGCTTAAATCCTTTGAAAAAAAGGTTATTTTAATTGCAGGTGGAAAAGATAAAAATATCCCATATGACGAAATGGGAGATGTGCTTCTAGAAAAGGTTAAAACTCTTGTTTTAACAGGTGCAACAGCACAGAAAATAAAGATGGCGGCACTTAATTCAAAGCTTTACACAAAAGACTTTGAAATTATTGAATGTGATGATTTCAAAGATGCAGTAATATCTGCATCAAAGGTCGCAAAGTCGGGTGATGTGGTTATTTTAAGCCCTGCATCAACAAGCTTTGACAAGTTTAAAAATTTTGAAGAAAGAGGAAGAGTTTTCAAGGATATTGTTAACTCACTTTAAATATGGATTTGACTTTACTGAAAGAGCTATGCTCTAAAAAAGGTGTTTCGGGTGATGAAAGAGAGATTGCGGAATTCGTTGCAATACTACTTGAGCCTTATGCAGATTATGTGAAAATCTCTCCTTTAAACAATGTGTACGCATTTAAAAAGGGAATGAGTGATAAAACTCTTGTCCTTGATGCACACATTGATACAGTGGGGTTGATAGTTAAAGAAAAGCTTGAGAGAGGCTTCTTAAGCTTTGACACTGTTGGCGGTGTTGCAGGAAACATACTTCCTGCCAGTGAGGTTTTAATCGGTGATGTTTTGGGAATAGTTTCATCAAAACCGCCTCATTTAATGAGCGAGGAAGAAAAGGAAAAAGCTTTCAGCATTAAAAATATGTATATTGACACAGGGGATATGAGCGAAAGTATAAAAGTTGGCGATACTGCTCGTTTTTCAAACATTCCTGAAATTATGGGAGATTGTGTATCTGGCTCATATCTTGACGACAGGGCTGGCGTCTGCGTTTTAATCGAGCTTTTTCGGGAGCTTGAAAACCTGCCCTTTAACCTCGCTGTGAGCTTTACAGCAGGAGAAGAAATGGGTTTTAAGGGTGCGAAGAACTTTAAATACGATGCAGATATGCTTATTGCGGTAGATGTTACCCATGGCGAAACCCCGGATGAAAAAAGGGATATGGTTTTTAAGTGCGGAAAAGGTACTGCAATAGGCGTTGGACCAAACATTCACCCATTTGTCTTTGAAAAGCTTAAAGAAACTTGTATAGAAAACAATCTTAATTATCAGATTGAAGTATTAGAGGACTCAACAGGCACAAATGCATGGGCATATCAGACTTTGAACAGTTCAATTCCCTGCGGACTTTTGTCTTTTCCATTGAAATATATGCACACCCCTGTTGAAACAATGGCAGTCTCTGACTATGACAATTTAAAGGAAATATTAAAGGCATTTATTTTAAGCCTTGACGAATTTCCCCAAAATGAGGAGGTGCTTTAATGCTTTACAGATTAAGTGAAATAAACGGCACTTCAGGATGTGAACAGGATGTATGTCTTTTAATTGCAAGGGAAGCAAAAAAGTATGCAGACAAGGTCACAAAAGACAGTATGGGGAACATATATGCCTTTAAAAAAGGCACAGACTCCCAAAAAACAATAATGGTTTCTGCACACACAGACGAGGTCGGTATGATAATTTCGTCGGTAACTGATGATGGCTACCTGAAATTCAGAGTTGTGGGCGGAATAAATGAAAATGTTTTACTTGGTAAAAAAGTTGCCGTAGGAAAAAACAAGGTAAAGGGTGTAACAGGAATTAAAGCAATCCACCTTATGCCAAAAGATAAAAGAAACGAAAAACCCTCATATGAGGATATGTATATAGACATCGGTGTTTCATCAAAAGATGAGGCATTAAAGCTTGTAAACATCGGCGATTATGCACATTTCGACACAAAGGCATCTGCCTTTGGCAATGGCTATGAAAAGGGAAAGGCCTTTGACGACAGATGCGGATGCTGCATTCTTCTTGAGCTTATGAAAAACACCTATAAAAATGATGTGTATTTCTGTTTTGTGGTTCAGGAGGAAATTGGTGTAAGAGGAGCAACAGTTGCATCAAGAAAACTAAGTCCTGACGAGGCAATAACGATAGAATGTACAACCTGCCTTGATTTACCTGGTGTTGAAGAAAAAGACAGGTCAACCAAAGTCGGAGACGGAGCTGCAATAGCAATAGCAGACAGCGGTACCTATTACGATACAGAATTAAACAATGCACTTTTAGATGCAGGAGAAAAAGTACAGCTCAAAAAAATAGCACTTGGGGGAACAGATGGCAGAGCCTTTCAGCTTAACAACATAAAGGCGGCGGCGGTTGCTGTTCCTGCAAGATATATCCATTCACCTGTTTCGGTTATAAGCAGAGAAGATGTAGAAAGTGTTATAAAATTATTGGAAAACTATCTGGAGGTAGAAAAAAATGCTTGATATGCTTTGTATGATAGATGCACCCTGCTCAATGGAAAAGTCAATGCTTAAGTTTATACAGACAAAGCTTGGTTGTGCAACTGAATATGACAGTGTGGGAAACCTTGTTGCACACAAAGAGGGTAAGGGCGAAAAAATTATGTTTTACACCTCTGTTGACGAAGATGCAGTAATTGTTATGACAAGGGATAAAAACAAGGTTAATTTTGCCCACAAGGGAACAAGAAGTCTTAAAAAAGGCGATACACTGTCTTTTGGAGGCTATCTTGGTGTTGCAGATGACGAAAAAAGCTGCAGAATGCTTAAAGAATATGAATTAAACACCGCAGATGTTGGTTGTATTCACGCTCCCTGCTACGAAGACGAAGGCATAATTCTTGCAAAAGAGGCGGCGTCAAAGCTTGCCATATCTGCAATGTGTGATGCAAGCAATTCCCAAAGCGAAAAGGATGCGTATTTTGTTTTCGGTGTTAAAAGCAAAATGAGAAACACAGGGCTTGTGGCGGCAATAGAAAAAATCAAGCCTGATAAGCTTGTTATTTTTGAAGAAACAGAAAAAGACAGCGAAAAGCTTTGCTTAAAATTAATCGCAAAGGGCTTTAATTCAAACAGAGAATTTGCTGAAAACCTTATTGACAAATATTCATTAGAGGTTATAATAAATTCAGAAGAAAATTCTGCAGGTGCATCAGCTGTCTGCGAAAATATGGCAGTAGTGGGCATACCTGTTGAAAATACAGAGTTTGCAAGACAAAAAGCAAACACAAAACTAAGAGAAGATATATTAAATTTAATCAAAGGAGAACTTTAATGGTAGGATTAATTGACGAAAAAGTCGTACTTAAAAACGGAAAGCTTGAAAAAGGCAACGGCGACATTAAAAAAACTATGGCATATAAAATCCTTGAGGCACACAATACCTCAGGGAATATGGACAAGCTTAAAATAAAGTTTGATGCAATGGCATCTCACGATATAACATATGTGGGAATTATACAGACCGCAAGAGCAAGCGGACTTAAAAAATTCCCTATTCCTTATGTTCTTACAAACTGTCACAACAGTCTTTGTGCAGTTGGCGGAACAATTAACGAGGACGACCATGTGTTTGGTTTATCAGCGGCAGAAAAATATGGCGGAATTTATGTGCCTGCACACCAGGCGGTTATCCATCAGTATATGAGAGAAGAAATGTCTGCCTGCGGTAAAATGATACTTGGCTCAGACAGCCATACAAGATATGGTGCACTTGGCACAATGGCAGTAGGCGAGGGCGGACCTGAGCTTGTAAAACAGCTCCTTTGTCAGACCTACGACATTGATATGCCAAATATTGTTGCTATATATTTAAAAGGAAATGTTAAGCCTTATGTTGGTCCTCAGGATGTTGCACTTGCAATTATCGGTGCAGTGTTTAAGAACGGTTTTGTTAAAAACTCAGTTATGGAATTTATAGGCGATGGCATACATAACCTTCCTATAGAGTTCAGAAACGGTATTGATGTTATGACAACCGAAACAACCTGTCTTTCGTCTATATGGGAAACAGATAACGAGGTTAAGGAATATTTTGAAAATCACAACAGACCTGAGGCTTTCAAAGAGCTTAAATCAATTGACGGTGCAATGTATGACAGAGCAGTTATAGTAGATTTAGACAAAATTGAGCCTATGATTGCAATGCCATTCCACCCAAGCAATGTTTACACAATCGACGAGGTTGTTAAAAACCCATACGAAATTCTGAAAAAGGTTGAAGATGAAGCAAGAGAAAGCGGAATTGAAATCAAATTAACAGATAAAATCGTAGATGGTAAAATCAAGGTTGAACAGGGTATTATTGCAGGCTGTGCCGGCGGAACTTATGACAACCTTTGTGCGGCGGCTGATATTTTAAGAGACAGCTCAATCGGTAACGGTGAATTTACAATGAGCGTTTACCCTGCAAGCCAGCCTGTGTTTATTGAGCTTTCAAGAAAAGGCGTTATTGCAGATATTATGCAGGCAGGAGCTGTTGTTAAAACTGCCTTTTGCGGACCTTGCTTCGGTGCAGGTGATGTTCCTGCAAACAACGGTCTTTCAATAAGACATTCCACAAGAAACTTCCCTAACCGTGAAGGCTCAAAGCCATCAGACGGTCAGATTGCATCTGTTGCACTCATGGATGCCCGTTCAATTGCGGCAACAGCTAAAAATGGCGGATTTTTAACATCTGCAAAAGAGGTTATGGAAAAAACCGAAAGATATGAGTTCAAGTATGACGATACTGTTTATAAAAACAGAGTATATAAAGGCTTTAACAAAGGCAAGGAAGATGCACCTTTAAAATATGGTCCGAACATTGCAGACTGGCCTGAAATGTCAGCTTTAACAGATGACCTTCTCTTAAAGGTTGCCTGTGTAATAGAAGACCCTGTTACAACAACAGACGAGCTTATTCCTTCAGGCGAAACATCTTCATACCGTTCAAATCCGTTAAAGCTTGCATCCTTTGCACTTTCAAGAAAAGCACCTGACTATGTCTTAAAGGCAAGACAAATTCAGAAAGCAGAAAAAGCAAGAATAGCAGGAGAAAACATTTTTGATGCAGTTGAGGGTCTTAAGGAAGTATTTGATAAAGTATGCGAAATCAAAGCAGTTATGCCTGAAAATGTAGGAATAGGAAGCCTTGTTTATGCAATAAAACCCGGCGACGGTTCTGCAAGAGAACAGGCAGCCTCCTGTCAGAAGGTTTTGGGCGGATGGGCAAATATAGCGAAAGAATACGCAACAAAGAGATACCGCAGCAATCTTATAAACTGGGGTATGCTCCCGCTTATTATGGATGAAGATGTATGCTTTGAAAAAGACGATTACATTTTTATTCCTGATATTAAAAAGGCAATAGAAAACAAACAGGAAAATATCAAGGCTTATGTAATAGGCAAAAACAAAGAGCTTGATTTAACCCTTTCAAACTTAACAGACGATGAAAGAGCAATAATTCTTTCAGGTTGTTTAATCAATTTTAATAAGAGGTAATAAATGCCTTCCCCTTGAGGGGAAGGGGGGGACCGCTTGCGGTGGATGAGGTGTAATATGAGCTACTATGCAGTAACGGTAGAAAAATTAATAGACGAATTTAAAAAGATGCCCGGTGTTGGATATAAGTCTGCCCAGAGACTTGCCTTTTATGTTTTAGGACTTCCAAATGAAAAGGCGAAAAAGCTTGCAGATGTAATAATGGAGGCAAAGGAGAAAATAACCTATTGCACAATCTGCTGTAATTTGACAGACGAAAATCCCTGCAAAATCTGCACAGATGTTAAAAGAGATAAGTCTACAATCTGCGTGGTTGAAAACCCATCTGATGTGGTGGCGCTTGAAAAAACAAGGGAATACAGAGGTCTCTACCATGTACTGCACGGCGTTATCTCACCAATGGATGGCATCAAGCCTGATGATATTAAAATAAAAGAATTAATACAAAGACTTGCAACTGATGAAGTAAAAGAAGTGATAATTGCCACAAACCCAAATGTAGAGGGTGAGGCAACGGCATCATACATTGCAAGACTTTTAACAGGCTTTGGTATAAAGGTAACAAGAATTGCAAAGGGAATTCCAATCGGCTCAGACATCGAATATGCCGACGAGATTACGCTCTTAAAAGCCCTTGAAAACAGAACTGAGATATAGACCCTTTTTTATAAAAAGCGAAGACCGAAGGCGATGCCTTCGGTCTTGCTTTTTTGGAGTGTTATAAATAGGATTTAGAGAGAGTTTCTTGTTCCTACATTTAGAATTTTAATATTTCAATATGAAAAAGAAATGTTTTAACTGTGAAATTTTTATGAAATAACACAAAGCGGTCTTTTTACAAGACAGGGGACGGTTCTGTGTCCTGAAAATTTAAAAATATTGTGCGTTGTTTT
>CAZMRY010000013.1:21817-24890 GCA_964568815.1 uncultured Eubacteriales bacterium
CAAGACAGGGGACGGTTCTGTGTCCTGAAAATTTAAAAATATTGTGCGTTGTTTTAATGAAGTATTGCTGTGCAATATGAAGCACAGGCAAAGCCTAGATGAAGCAGACTTGCTTTGCTCGTCTATGATGCGAAGCTTGCTTTAAAATGTGCGGAGCACGCATCATAGCGAAGCTACTTCATTTTGCGAAGCAATGCTTAATTTGCCAAAGGCAAGCTTCATTGGAAACAGGGTAGCCCCTGTTTCCATTATTTGTGGGTTGAAAGATTATGTGTTTTCCTTTACAATCATAGCTGTGGTTGACATAATTAATGATTATGAAAACCAAAAAATATTTAAGGGGGACATATAAATGTCAAAAATTTCAAAAATAGTTTCATATGCTCTGGCTATGATTCTTGCCTTTGGAATATTTACACCTGTTATGGCGTACAGCGTGGCAGACGATGTTAAAGGCACAGCTTTTGAAGAAGCTGCTGCAACACTCGGTGCACTGGACATTATGATTGGTGATGACAAAGGCGACTTCAGACCGGACGATACTGTTACAAGAGCGGAATTTGCTAAAATTGCAGTTCACCTCTTAGGACTTTCAGATGTTGCTGAAAGCTCAAAAGAAGTTTCAAAGTATCCCGATGTAAGCGTTGACCACTGGGCAAACGGTTATATCAATGTTGCAACAGCACAAGGTCTTATTATCGGTGACGATACAGGCACATTCAGACCTGAAGACGGTATTTCATACCAGGAAGCAAACACTATATTAATCAGACTTTTAGGTTATGAAAAGCTTGCTTTAAACAAGGGTGGCTACCCAACAGGTTACCTTGTACAGGCTAACGACATCGGTCTTACTAAAAAAGCAAGTGCATCAGGCGTTAAAGGCTGTTCAAGAGGCATAACAGCACAGCTTGCATTCAACGCACTTACAATCAACCTTATGGAAGCTACAGGCTACACAGACGGTAACCTTTCTTACGAAGTTACAGAGAAAACAATTCTTGAAAACAAATTAAATGTTGAAAAGAAAACAGGCACAGTTACAGCAACAGATGTTACAAGTCTTTCAGGCGGCAGTGCACTTGATGATGGCAGAGTTGAATTTGACGGTAAAGACATTTTCTTTACAGGCGTATCAAAAGCAGACAGACTTTTAGGCAGATTTGTAACCTACTATGTTAAAACAGAAGAAAATGGCGACAAAACTGTTATTCTTGCAAGAGCGGACGAAAGCAAAAACAATATTATAACAATTGATGTTTCTGATTTAACAAAAGAAATTACAAAAGATTCAACATCTATTTTCTACAAAGAAAACGAAGATGCAACTGAAGAAGAATTACTCCTTGGCGACGGCTTTAAAGTAGTTTACAATGACAAATACGCAAAAGAACTTACAAACCCTAAAACAGGCACAATCACACTTATTGACTCAACAAGAGATAACAAGTATGACACAGTATTTATCAACGAATATGTAACTTATGTTATCGATGATGTTTCAACAGCCGGTAAAAAGGTTTATGACAAATATGAAAAGACAGCACTTGACCTTAACACAGACAAAAACAAAAACCTCATTGTAATCCTTGAAGATGCAAACGGAAGCGAAGTTAAGTTTGAAGACCTTAAAGAATGGACAGTTCTCTCAGTTTACAAAAACACAGACTATATCAGAGCAGTTGTTTCAACAGAATTTGTAACAGGCAAGCTTGACGAGCGTTCAGAGGCAGACCTTACAATTGGTATCAACGGTGAACACTATGAAATCGCTGACAACAGAGAATTCAAAGACTATACACTTGGTCTTGAGGGCACATTCTACCTTGATGCACAGGGTAAAATCGCAGCATACGATGCAGAAGTTAAAAAAGGCAGTCAGTATGCATATATGGTAGCAGCAGGAACATCAGGCTCAATTTCAAGCTACCTTGACATTAAATTCTTCGCAGAAGACGGAAGTGTTGTAACAACAGAAGCAGCAAGCAAAATCAAAATCAACGGTACAACCTACTCAGATGCAGAAGAAGCATACAAGGCTCTCTTAAAAGACGGTAAGCTTGTTCCTCAGGTAGTTACACTTGATGTTAACGCAGAAGGAAAAATCTCTTCACTCAACATGGCAGAAGACAAAACAGCATCATTCCCAACAAGCTTTGAAAAAGATATGTTTGCCCTTAACTTCAAAGGCGAAGACTTAGTATTCAAAGCATCAGCAGGCAAGCTCACAATTATGAAAGACGGTAAAGCTACAGGTTCAATCGGTATTACAGAGGACACAAAGGTATTAATCGTACCTGCTGACTCAACAGACACAGACGAAATGGAAATCGGTTCTATAAAGAGCTTTACAGACGAAAGCAAATACAATGTTGAAGTTTTCGACATTAAAGAAGATATGACAGCAGGTCTTGTCAGAGTTACAAACATCGTATCAACAGGTAAGCTTGACTCTTCAATTGCAGTAATTGAAAAAATTTCTCTTACAAGAAATGAAGAAGATGAACAAATCCACAAGCTCACAGTTAAAGTTGACGGTGAAAGCAAAACAATTTCAACAGAAGACGACACAATCATCACAAAAGACGGCAGAACACTTAAATCAGGCGACATCATTCAGTTTACAACAAATGCCAAAGGTGAGATGGACGGCTTCACACTCCTCCTTGACTCAGAAAAAACATCAACAGAATTCAGCACATCTTACGGTAACGACAACGAAATGGTTGTAGTTTACGGTAAGGTAGTTAAGAAATTCTCAGACTCAATCAATGTAACTGTTAACGATCAAACAGCACAAAACTATTCAACAACCAACGCAACAGTGTTAAAGCTTGACACAGCTAAAACAACAAACAAAGTAACAGTTACAGATGCAGGCGAAATTTCCAGATGGGAAGACGAGGCAAATGAGGAAAGAGTATTTATAAGAATTTATAAAGACGAAGTAAAAGAAATCGTAATCGTAAAATAACAACAAAAAGGCTCCCCTGTGCAAGGGGAGCTAAAGTTAATGACAAACCTATATTTTTTGACGATTGCTTTGCAATCTACACCTCACCACCGCCTGTCG
>CAZMRY010000014.1:0-24883 GCA_964568815.1 uncultured Eubacteriales bacterium
AAGAAGATGCTCAAAAAGCAGAACAGGCACTTAAAAAATTTAATATATTTACTTGTATAACAGAAACAATTTGATGTATAGAATTGCTAAATAATGCCAATAATCTAATCGTAAGTTTGATGAAAATTGCCCATCCTGCACTGCTTTCCTCATTTATGTACACAAAGTACACCACAATCGGAAATCAGCACAGCCTGAACAATTTTCAAACAAACTTCAGCGTTCTACAGAAAAGAAAGGAAACTATGATGAAACGATTATTATTGGCAGTTTTTTTATGTTTTGGTTGTATGGTGTGTTATGCAGGCGGAATGCAGGAGAGTATAAGTGAGAGTGTTACAAGACTGCACATAGTTGCGAATAGTAATTCACAGTACGACCAGAAAATAAAGCTTGATGTAAGGGATAACATAATTAGAAGTGTTGAAATTGATAAAGATAATTTAGATAACCTGTTACCTGAAACAGAAAAAAGAGTAAACGAGTACTTAGAGAAAAATAATGTGCCATACCGTGCAAAGGTTGAATACAAAGATACTTATTTTCCAACTAAATATTACGGAAACATAGCTTTACCTGAGGGTAGGTATAAGGCGGTTAATGTAAAGCTTGGAAAAGCAGAGGGAGAAAACTGGTGGTGTGTTATGTTTCCGCCGCTTTGTTTTACCGATGGTGCAACAGGGAAAATAAATGAGCAAGGAGAAAAATATCTGAAGCAAAAATTAACAAATGATGAGTATAAACTGATTTCATTAAATGATAATATGGAATTTAAGTTTAAGCTTATTGAGATATTTAAATAATAACAGCCCAAAACACACTCAAAGAGGTCGTTTTGGGCTGTTGTTATGTTTATTCTCTGGTTTATAATATTTAAATACTAAAGAAGGAAGTAACATAAGTCTCCATATAAAATATAAAATAAAGTTAATCACTCTGAAAGGTAAAATAAAATATCTGAATTTATGCATATAGTATGCTTTGCGTTCCATAATAATGACATGTTTCCATTGTCCGCAACCTTCACACAAATCTAAGTCTTTAGATATAATGTAATATTTTTCATCTGTATTAGTTTTGTTCATTTCATTCCAGCAATCCAAGCAAAATTCAGCCATAGTTTTTTCTCCACCAATTAATTATATTCTTATATAAGTATATACTTAATAAAGGGAATTGTCAATAAGATATATATTTATTAAAATATATTCAGAGGTGAGCTTATGATAAGAATTACACTTGATACAGCACTGAAAAATTATAATGTGTCAAGATATGAATTGTCAAAACGCACAGGTATTCGTTATCATATAATTGATAATTATTATAAGAATAAAGTCATTAGATATGATAGCTTTGTTTTAAATAAAATATGTACTGCGTTAGATTGCAAAATTGAGGATATTATTAAATTTGAAAAGGAATAGCACCTGATTATTATAATAGTCAGGTGCTTTTTTAGTGATATTCCATCTTCGATGGAGTGATATTTTTGATAAAGCAAAAGTGATATTGAAACCTTTGGTTTCAGTGAGATCATATTTGCCATTAGACTGTGCAAAGTACAATATCACTCGGTGTAAGCCGAATATAACTGTGCAGCAATATAACTTGCGATAAGCAAATATAACTGAAAAAACGACTTGTTTTAACAAGTCGTTTTTTCTGGTGCCGAAGACCGGAATCGAACCGGTACGAAGTTTAACCCTCGCAGGATTTTAAGTCCTGTGCGTCTGCCAGTTCCGCCACTTCGGCAGGTACTTGTATATAATAGCACAAGGAAAAATGTTTGTCAAGAGTTTTTTGCTTATAAATTTATAATTTTTGATGGCATTTCTCTTGGTGCTATATGTACTTTCGCACTTTGACCAATAAGGGCAAGCGCACTGTTTGCGGTGGAAAGCACAAGGTCGTCTGTGTTGTTTTCTTTGCTTATGTGACCTAGCATAAATTCCTTTGTTCCCTCTGATGCAAGCTTGCACACAAGCTGAGAACACATTTTGTTTGAAAGATGCCCCTTTTCGGAGGCTACTCTCTTTTTAAGGTGATACGGGTATGTACCGTACATAAGCATTTCAGGGTCGTGGTTTGATTCAATAAAAGCGAAATCTGAACCATTTATAGCATCTAAGACTCCATCTGTTACAATTCCAAGGTCTGTTGCTATTGAAAGCTTTTTATCTCCGCTTGTAATGGTGTAGCCAACAGACGGTACATCGTGAGATGTAGCAAAGCTTTTAATCTCAAGCTCACCTATTTTAAAAACTGATGGCATTATATTTATGTTGCTTATATAAGGGTATTTATATAAAACATAAGCAACTGTTTCTTTAAGACCGTAAATGGGAACTCCGGTTTTTTTGAAAAGAACACCTAGACCTGATGTATGGTCTGTGTGCTCATGAGTAACCAAAACAGCGTCAATATCAAGAATATTGACGCCGATTGAATTTAATAATGAATTTGTTTTTGAAAAGCTCAAGCCACAGTCTATTAAAATACTTGAACTGCCGTCAGTAACATAAAGGCAGTTGCCATTGCTTGAGCTTGAAAGTGAACAAAATTTTAACATCAGTTAGCCTTTGAAGTTGCAGAAGGATTTTTATCTTCAATTCTCTTGATGTCAGCACCAAGAGAAGTAAGTTTGCCTTCCAAATCTTCGTATCCTCTGTCTATATATTTAAGTTCCGTTACCTCTGTGGTTCCTTTAGCCATAAGACCTGCCATAACCATAGCGGCACCTGCTCTTAAGTCATGTGATTTAACAGGACAGCCTGAAAGTTCTTCTATACCTTCTATAACCGCAACAGATTTTTCAACGGTAATGTTAGCACCCATTCTTCTCAGCTCGTCAACATATTTGAAACGGCTTTCCCACACTGCCTCTGTAACAATACTTGTTCCGTCAGAAACAGCGAGAAGGGTAGTAATAAGAGGCTGAAGGTCGGTTGGAAAACCTGGATACGGAAGAGTTTTAACTCTTGCAGGAGCAAGTCTTTTCGTTGAGATAACCTGAATACTGTCATCATACTCATTGACTGTTGCACCGATTTCCTTGAGCTTGGCTGTAATTGATTCAAGATGCTTTGGAATTACATCTTTAATAAGAACATTTCCGCCTGTTCCTGCAGCCATAAGCATATAAGTACCTGCCTCAACATAGTCAGGAGTAACAGAATATGTGCCACCCTTTAAAGCGGAAACACCTTTGATTTTGATAACATCAGTACCTGCACCCTTGATGTTTGCACCCATTGAGTTCAAAAAGTTTGCAACATCAACAATGTGAGGCTCTTTTGCGGCATTTTCAATTATTGTTATACCCTGAGCTTTAACAGCCGCAAGCATAACATTGATTGTTGCACCAACAGATACAATGTCAAAGAATATATGACCGCCTACAAGCTCGTCGGCTGTAAGCTCATAATATCCGTTATCATCTTCAATTTTAGCACCAAGAGCACGAAAACCTTTAAGATGCTGATCAACTGGTCTTGGACCTAAATCACAGCCACCCGGCATAGAAACAAGGGCGTGATTGAATCTGCCTAAAAGTGCACCCATAAGATAATAAGATGCACGCATTTTGCTTACCATATTATGGTCAGCCTTGCATGTTTCAATGTGTGTACTGTCTATTTCAATCGTATGTTTATTTATAAGTCTGATTTTTGCACCAAGACGACTTAAAATATCCGTAATAACAGAAACATCGTCAATGCAGGGAACGTTTTCAATAACGCATTTTCCCTCAATAAGTAATGTCGCAGGAATAATTGCAACAACTGCATTCTTTGCTCCGCTGATGCTTATACTTCCATTAATGGGCTTGCCACCGTTAATAATCAACTTTTCCATCTTAAATCTCCGTCAGCTGATTTTGCTACCGCATACATTGCAGTAAGCAGAGTTTTTAGAAATGTTAGCACCGCAATCGGGGCATTTCTTTGTGTTTTTAAGTTCAGAAAGCTTGATTTTAAGTTCAACTATTTCGTTGTTTAAAGCTCTGATATCAGTAAGTTTATGGTTAATACCAAGCTTTTCAATAATTTCTTCATCTTCACAGTCGGCAAGGATTTTGCCGATTTCGGCATATTTGTCTTTAAGTTCGTCTTTCTTTTCAAGAAGGTCAATAGAAACCTTTGAAGATTCAACAACCTTATTTGTGCCTTTAGCAATACCAAGGGCAACCTTAGAAATTGCATCAGATACATTATCTAGTATAGCCATACAGACACTCCTTCCATATATACATATTTATTATATCATAGGTTGGTGTAATTGGCAACAAATTTTTTGTCTAACCTTAACGATAATGCAAAAAAACTTAAAAAATGCCCCAATTTGACATATTTTTGAAGATATTTTGTATATTTTTTTAGTCAAATTGCACAAAAATATAAAAACACCATTGACAATGTGTATAAAATTTGATAAATTCAATTAAGACAGAGGAAGTCTGTCAAAAAACTGCAAAAGGCAGGGAGGAAATAAGGATGAATATTACAGACATCAGAGTAAGAAAAATTACAGCAGAGGGAAGAATGAAAGCAGTAGTATCAGTAACATTTGATGATGCATTTGTTGTTCATGACATCAAGGTTATCGAAGGACAGGACAAGCTTTTCATAGCTATGCCAAGCAGAAAGACAATGGACGGCGAATTCAAGGATATTGCGCACCCAATCAATGTGGAAATGCGTGAAGCACTTCAGACAGCAGTTCTTGCTAAGTATGAAGAATCGCTCAACGAAGAAGCAGCTGAATAATTTAAAGATTGAAAGGGAAACTCGCGAGGGTTTCTTTTTTAATGCAAAATTTAAAATGCAAAACGAATGTTGAAAATCGCCATAAGCGATTTTCTTTTTAAATATCATTCTGTAGGGCAGGGGCTTGCTCCTGCCGAAAAGGCGGGCGAGTATAGAGGTATCCCCCCTTTTTTTTACGAAACGATATTCTCGCTATGCCCGAGAGATATTAAATGTTTCACATTCAAAGATATTGCTACGCAGAGATATTGTGCTTCGCACAGTTACAACTCCTAACTCCTAATTCCTAACTCTTGACAGAGTTTCTTCCTATTATAATATATATGCATACAAGACAGTCAGAACCTATATGGGAAAATTTTTTAATTTTTTTCAAAAAAGTTCTTGACTTCTTTTTTAATATGTAGTATAGTATATGAGGTTGCACTTTGCCTAAAGTGTGGAGTGATATGAAACACCAGGCATAGTGGACACAAATTGAGAAGGGAGGAAGTATTAATGGCATCAGCTCAGAAAATCAGAATCAAAATCAGCGGTTACGATCACGCATTAGTAGATCAGTCAGCTGAAAAGATTGTTGACACTGTTAAGAGAACAGGTGCTGAAGTATCAGGTCCTATTCCATTGCCAACAAAGAAAGAAATTATCACAATCTTAAGAGCTGTTCATAAGTACAAAGATTCTAGAGAACAGTTCGAAATGAGAACTCACAAGAGATTGATTGATGTTGTTGCATCAAATCAGAAAACTGCTGAAGCATTAGGTAAGTTTGATTTGCCGGCCGGTATCAATGTTGAGATTAAACTCATCTGATCGGACGGAAGTGGGTCAAGTTCACAAGTTGGTGAACCAATAACCAAAAGGAGGAAAGAAAAATGAAAAAAGGATTACTTGGCAAAAAGCTCGGTATGACTCAGCTTTTTGACGAAGCAGGAAAAATTGTTCCTGTAACAGTTGTAGAAGCGGGACCATGTGTAGTCGTTCAGAAGAAAACAGTTGAAAACGACGGCTATGAAGCAGTTCAGGTTGGCTTTGCAGACATGAAAGAAAAAAATGTTAACAAACCTATGAAAGGCCACTTTGAAAAAGCAGGCGTTACCGCAAAAAGATTTTTAAAAGAATTTAAATTAGAAGATGCTGCATCAATGAATGTAGGCGATGAAATTAAGGCTGATGTTTTCGCAGAAGGCGAAAAGGTTGACATCACAGGTACAAGCAAAGGTCATGGTTTTGCAGGTGCTATCAAAAGACACAACCAGCACAGACTTAAAGAAACTCATGGTACAGGTCCGGTTCATCGTCATGCAGGTTCAATGGGTGCATGCTCAGACCCATCAAGAGTATTCAAAGGTAAGAAATTACCAGGTCATATGGGTTGCGATACAGTTACAATCCAGAACCTTGATGTAGTTTGCGTTGATGTTGAAAAGAACTTACTTTTAGTTCGCGGAGCTATTCCGGGTCCTAAGGGTGGATTAGTAATAGTTAAGAGTGCTGTTAAAGCACAGTAATAGAGGAAGGAGGAGTTACACATGCCTAACGTGGCTTTATATAATATGGACGGTAAAGAAATCGGTACCGTTGAATTAAACGAAAAGGTTTTTGGTGTTGAAGCAAATCCTGCAGTTGTTCACGAAGTAGTTAAAAACTACCTTGCAAATCAGAGACAGGGTACTCAGAGCACAAAAACAAGAGCAGAAGTTAGCGGCGGTGGCATTAAGCCATGGCGTCAGAAGGGCACAGGCAGAGCAAGACAGGGTTCTATCCGTTCACCACAGTGGACTCATGGTGGTATTGCTTTAGGTCCTAAGCCAAGAGATTACAGATACAGCATTAATAAGAAAATGAAACAGCTCGCATTAAAAGCAGTTTTATCTTCTAAAGTTGCAAACGGTAACATCGTTGTTGTAGACAACCTTGATGTTGCAGAAATCAAAACAAAGACAGTTGCAAATCTCTTAAACGCTGTTGAAGCTAAGAAAGCATTAATTGTAACTGTTGAACCTAACGAAAAGGTTTATAAATCAGCAAGAAATATTGAAGGTGTTCAGGCTTCTTTCACAGGTGCGTTAAATGTATACGAAGTATTAAAGTTTGACAAACTCGTTATTGACCAGAACGCTGTTAAGAAATTAGAGGAGGTGTACGCATAATGATGTATCAGGACATTATTAAAAGACCTATCATCTCTGAAAATTCAATGGAAGATGTAGCAAACAAGAGATACACTTTTGAAGTAGACCCAAGAGCTACTAAAATCGACATTAAAATCGCTGTTGAACAGTTATTTAAAGTTGAAGTTGCTAAGGTTAATACAATGAGATATATGGGTAAAACCAAAAGAATGGGCGTACATGTAGGTAAGAGAGCTGACTGGAAGAAAGCTATCGTAACATTAAAGCCTGATAGCAAGACTATTGAATTTTTTGATGGTATGGCTTAATTAAAGTGAAGGAGTTGAAAGAAAATGGCTATAAAGAAGTATAATCCGACTTCTCCTGCAAGAAGAAATATGACCGTTTCAACATTCGAGGAAATCACTAAAAAGTCTCCTGAAAAAAGTTTGCTTGAAACAAAGAAAGAAAAAGCAGGTAGAAACTCATACGGAAGAATCACTGTTCGTCACAGAGGCGGCGGTAACAAAATTAAATACAGAATCATCGATTTTAAGAGAAAGAAAGACGGCATGAATGCTACTGTTATCGGTATCGAATACGATCCAAACAGATCAGCTAACATTGCACTTCTTCAGTACGAAGACGGCGAAAAGACATACATCATCGCTCCACTCGGACTTAAAGACGGCGATGTTGTAGTATCAGGTGAAGGTGCAGATATCAAACCTGGTAACGCACTTAAAATCAAAGACATTCCTGTTGGTACATTAATTCACTGCATCGAGTTAGTTCCTGGCAAAGGTGCTCAGATGGTTAGAGCTGCTGGTAACTCAGCACAGCTTATGGCTAAAGAAGGCAAATATGCTCAGGTAAGACTTCCATCCGGTGAAGTTAGAATGGTAAGTGTTGAATGTAAAGCAACAATCGGCGAAGTTGGTAATTCAGATCATGAAAATATCAAAGTTGGTAAAGCCGGTAAAACAAGATATAAAGGTATCAGACCTACAGTTCGTGGTGTTGTTATGAACCCATGCGACCATCCACACGGTGGTGGTGAAGGTAAATCACCTATCGGTAGACCAAGTCCTGTTACTCCTTGGGGTAAACCTGCTCTTGGTTTGAAGACAAGAAAGAAGAACAAGAAGTCAGATATGTTTATCGTTAAGAGAAGAAATAAGAAATAATAGGAGGTAAACCATGAGTAGATCAGTTAAAAAAGGTCCTTTCGTCGATGAAAAGCTCTTAAAGAGAGTTGTTGAAATGAACGAAGCAGGCGAAAAAAGAGTTTTAAAGACTTGGTCAAGAAGCTCAACAATCTTCCCTGAAATGATTGGTCACACAATCGCTGTTCATGACGGAAGAAAACATGTGCCTGTATATTTGACAGAAGACATGGTTGGACATAAATTAGGCGAATTTGCTCCTACAAGAACTTACAAAGGACACGCAGGTGCAAAGACAAGTGGTGTTAAATAATAAATTTTATTGATTCCGGAGAGGAGGTAGCAATAATGGAGGCAAAAGCAATCCTTCGTTATGCACGTATTTCACCTCGTAAAGTGAAAATCGTGTTAGATTTAATTAAAAATAAATCTGTTGCTGAAGCAATCGGTATTTTAAACAATACTCCTAAAGCTGCTTCAGAATATCTTATAAAGTTATTAAATTCAGCGATTGCAAACGCTACAAACAACCACAATATGGATGTTGAAAAATTATATGTAGCAGAAGCATTTGCTAACGGTGGCCCTATTCTTAAGAGAATAATGCCAAGAGCTCAGGGTAGAGCTTTCAGAATAAGAAAGAGAACAAGTCATATTACTCTCGTTCTCAAAGAAAGACAGTAAACCAAAAAGGAGGTTAATAATATGGGTCAGAAGGTTAATCCACACGGACTCAGAGTCGGCGTTATTAAGGACTGGGATTCTAAATGGTACGCTGATTCAAAGAACTTCGGCGATAGCTTAGTTGAAGATTACAATGTGAGAAAATATCTTAAAAAGACTCACTTTGATGCCGGCGTTGCTAAGATCGAAATCGAAAAGCCATCAAGCAAGATAAGAATTTCTCTTCATGTTGCTAGACCAGCTTTCATCATCGGCAAAAAAGGTGAAGGTATAGAAAAAACAATTGCTCATCTTACAAAGATGACAGGTAAAAAGGTTGAAATTAACGTAGTAGAAGTTAAACAGCCTGATTTATGCGCAGTTTTAGTTGCTGAAAACATCGCAGCTCAGCTCGAAAAGAGAATTTCTTTCAGAAGAGCTATGAAGCAGGCTATGAGCAGAACAACTAAAGCAGGTGCAAGCGGTATTAAAGCTTGCTGTTCAGGTCGTTTAGGCGGTGCTGAAATTGCACGTAGCGAACAGTATCACGAAGGTACTATTCCTTTGCAGACAATCAGAGCAGACATTGACTATGGTTTTGCGGAAGCTGATACAACATTCGGTAAAATCGGTGTTAAGGTTTGGATTTACAAAGGTGAAGTTCTTCCTGGAACAAATAAGAAGAAAGGGGAGAATAAATAATGTTATTACCAAAGAGAGTTAAATACAGAAGAGTAATGAGAGGCAGAATGACAGGTAAGGCTAACAGAGGTAATAAGATTTCATACGGCGAATTTGGTATTCAGGCGTTGCAGCCAGGCTGGATTACCAGCAACCAGATCGAAGCTGCCCGTATCGCTATGACAAGATACACAAAAAGAGGCGGTAAAGTATGGATCAAAATTTTCCCAGATAAGCCTGTAACTGAAAAACCTGCTGAAACTCGTATGGGTAGCGGTAAAGGTTCACCAGAATACTGGGTAGCAGTAGTTAAGCCGGGCAGAATTATGTTTGAAATCGGCGGAATTAACGAAGATGTTGCAAGAGAAGCTCTTCGTCTTGCTATTCACAAGCTCCCTATTAAATGTAAAATCGTTGCAAAAAGCGATTTGGAAACGGAGGTTGACGCATAATGAAAATTAATGAAGTTAGAGAATTTTCTTATGAAGAATTAGCACAGAAATTAGCTGACTTAAAGACTGAATTATTCAATTTAAGATTTCAGAATGCTACAAGCCAGCTTGACAATACAATGAAGATTGTTGATGTTAAAAAATCAATCGCAAGAGTTAAAACAGTTATGAGAGAAATGGAAATAGAGCTCGAAAAGAAAGAAGCTTAATCATTTTAATCTGTTGATACTATGAGAGGAGGAATTAGCTTGTCAGAACGTGCATACAGAAAGACAAGAGTGGGTAAGGTTATCAGCAATAAGATGGATAAAACAATCGTTGTTGCCATCGTTGATAGCGTAAAGCACCCTTTATATAGCAAAATCATTAAAAGAACCTACAAACTTAAAGCACACGATGAAGAAAACATCTGTAATATCGGTGATACAGTTAAGGTTATGGAAACAAGACCTCTTTCAAAAGATAAGAGATGGAGACTTGTTGAAATCGTTGAAAAGGCTCAGTAATTGCTGAGTAAGAAAGGAGTTTAGCTATGATACAGCAACAGACATTGTTGAAAGTAGCCGATAACACCGGAGCTAAAGAATTAATGTGCATTCGCGTTCTTGGCGGTACAAGAAGACGCTATGCAGAAATCGGTGATGTAATTGTCGCTTCTGTTAAAAAAGCAACACCAGGTGGAGTTGTTAAAAAGGGCGAAGTTGTTAAAGCCGTTGTTGTTAGAAGTGTTAAAGGCATGAGAAGAGCGGATGGCTCTTATATAAAGTTTGATGAAAACGCAGCAGTAATTATCAAAGAAGACAAGAACCCAAAAGGAACTCGTATCTTTGGACCTATTGCAAGAGAACTCAGAGATAAAGAATATATGAAAATATTATCTTTAGCTCCTGAAGTATTATAAGGAGGTGCAACAAAATGAATAAAATGCATATTAAAACAGGCGATACAGTTGTTGTACTTTCTGGTAAAGATAAGGGTAAGAAAGGTAAAGTATTATCTGTATTCCCTAAAAAAGGTACAGCCATTGTTGAAGGCGTAGCTATGGCAACAAAGCATGTTAAGCCAAGAAAGCAGGGCGAAGAAGGCGGTATTATGAAACAGGAAATCGCAATCAACGCATCAAAGCTTATGCATGTTTGCTCAAAATGTAACGAACCTACAAGAATTGCTCGTAAGGTTAATGAAGACGGAAGCATCGTTCGTTACTGCAAAAAATGTAACGAGATATTCGCAGACTAATGGTGAAAGGAGGATATCATAATGGCAAGACTTTATGATAAGTATGTTTCAGAAGTTGCTCCTGCAATGATGAACAAATTTAATTATAAAAGCACAATGCAGATACCTAAGATTGAAAAAGTAGTTATCAATATGGGTATTGCTGAAGCTAAAGACAATGCTAAGGTTTTGGAATCAGCTGCAAATGACCTCGCAATCATCACAGGTCAGAAGCCTTTGATTACAAAGGTTAAGAAATCAGTTGCTAACTTCAAAATCAGAGAAGGCATGAATATAGGTTGCAAAGTAACATTAAGAAGAGAAAAGATGTATGAATTCTTAGATCGTTTATTCAATGTTGCATTGCCCCGTGTAAGAGACTTCAGAGGTATTAATCCTGATTCTTTCGACGGCAGAGGAAACTATGCTTTCGGTATTAAGGAACAGTTAATATTCCCTGAAATCGAATATGATAAAATCGATAAACTCAGAGGTATGGATATTATCATAGTAACAACAGCAAATACTGACGAAGAAGCTAGAGAGCTCCTCACATTAATGGGTGCTCCTTATGCTCACAATTAAAGGAGGTTATTGTCTTGGCTAAAAAGTCTATGGTTATTAAACAGCAGAGAACTCCAAAGTATAAGACAAGAGCTTACACAAGATGTAAAATCTGTGGAAGACCTCATGCTTATCTTAGAAAGTTCGGTATTTGCCGTATCTGCTTCAGAGAATTGGCTTACAAAGGTCAGATTCCTGGCGTTAGAAAAGCAAGCTGGTAAGTTTTAAATATGTTCTTAGTTATGGAAGGAGGTAACATATATGCATATAACTGATCCTATCGCAGATATGCTTACGCGTATAAGAAATGCAAACGATGCTAAGCACGAAACAGTTGATGTTCCTTGCTCAAACATGAAAAAGGCTATCGTTGACATTTTACTTGAAGAAGGTTATATTAAAAATTATCAAATTATAGATGACAATAAGCAGGGTGTTATCAGAATTACACTCAAATACGGTGCTAACAAGCAGAAAGTAATTTCTGGTCTTAAGAGAGTATCAAAGCCGGGTCTCCGTGTTTACTCTTCAAAAGAAGATATGCCTAAGGTTCTTAAAGGTCTTGGTATTGCCATTGTTTCAACATCAATGGGTATTATGACAGACAAGAACGCAAGAAAGAACAATGTAGGCGGCGAAGTTTTAGCTTTCGTATGGTAATTAGATAAAGATGCAAATTGTTAAGGAGGTGCACTAGAAATGTCCAGAATAGGTAGAATGCCAATCGCTATACCACAGGGCGTTGAAGTAAAACTTGGTGCGGGAAACGAAATTACAGTTAAAGGTCCAAAAGGAACTTTATCAAGAACTTTGCATCCGGAAATGATCGTTAAAGTTGAAGGTGCAGAGATTATCGTAGAAAGACCGTCAGAAATGAAGCAGCACAAGGCTCTTCACGGTTTAACTCGTACATTAGTTAATAATATGGTTGTTGGTGTAACAGAAGGTTACTCAAAAACTCTCGAAATAAACGGCGTTGGTTACAGAGCTCAGAAACAGGGCACAAAGGTTGTTTTAAACCTTGGTTATTCACACAACGTTGAAGTTGAAGAAACAAAAGACATCAAAATTGATGTTCCAAACCCTAACCAGTTAATTATCTCAGGTATAGACAAGCAGGCTGTTGGTCAGTTTGCAGCTGTAATCAGAGAATACAGATTACCTGAACCATACAAAGGAAAGGGTATCAAATACAGTGATGAAACAATCATCAGAAAAGAAGGTAAGACAGGTAAGAAATAATAGCCTGGCTGCTTAATTCTATGAAAGGAGTGGAATTTTCTTATGATTAAGAAGACTTCAAGTAATGTAGCAAGATTAAAGAGACATAAAAGAGTTAGAAGTAAGATCTCAGGAACTCCTGAAATGCCACGTTTATGCGTTTTCAGAAGTTTAAAAAATATCAGTGCTCAGATTATTGATGACTCAACAGGTAACACACTTGTTGCTGCATCATCATTAGAAGCAGCTTTTGAAGGACTTGGTTCAAACAAAGAAGCTGCAAAGAAAGTTGGCCTTATGGTTGCTGAAAAAGCACTTGCTAAAGGT
The DNA here is from genome assembly GCA_964568815.1 of uncultured Eubacteriales bacterium. Lineage (GTDB taxonomy): Bacteria > Bacillota > Clostridia > RGIG6154 > RGIG6154 > RGIG8700. The sequence continues at coordinate 13,176 of CAZMRY010000014.1, forward strand.
ATCAAAACTGTTGTATTTGACAGAGGTGGATACGTTTACCACGGCAGAGTGCAGGAATTAGCAGAAGGTGCCAGAGAAGGCGGATTAGAATTCTAATAGGAGGTTTATTATGGCAGATATTAACACAAACGGTGTTGAATTAAAAGAAACAGTCGTAAACATCAACCGTGTTGCTAAAGTTGTAAAAGGCGGTAGAACCTTCAGATTTAGTGCATTAGTTGTAGTAGGCGACGGTAACGGCCATGTAGGTTGCGGAATGGGCAAAGCTGCTGAAATTCCAGAAGCAGTTAGAAAAGCTATCGAAGCAGCAAAGAAGAACATGGTATCTGTTGCAAGAGTAGGAACAACAATTCCTCACGAAATCATCGGTGAATATGGTGCAGGCAGAGTATTAATGAAACCTGCAAAAGAAGGTACTGGTGTTATCGCCGGCGGTCCTGCCAGAGCGGTATTAGAACTTGCAGGTATCAGAGATATCAGAACAAAGTCACTTCGTTCAAACAACCCAAAGAACATGGTTGGTGCTACCATCCAGGGTCTTGCAAGCTTAAAGGTTGCTAAAAACGTTGCTGAACTTCGTGGCAAGACAGTAGAAGAAATTTTAGGTTAAGGAGGAAACAAAAATGGCAAAAGTTAAAATTACTTTAATCAAAAGTGTTATTGGTAGAAAACAAGACCAGATTGCCACTGTTTCAGCCTTAGGACTTAAGAAAATCAGTCAATCTGTAGAAAAAGAAGCAACTCCTCAGATCATGGGTATGGTGAACAAAGTTTCACATCTCGTAAAGGTAGAGGAAATATAATTACAAGGAGGTGTAGCAAATGAATCTTAGTGAATTAAGACCAGCTCCAGGCTCTGTAAAAGAAAATTACAGAAAAGGTAGAGGCCATGCATCAGGTAATGGTACACAGGCAGGTAGAGGTCACAAAGGTCAGAACGCTCGTACAGGCGGCGGTGTAAGACCAGGTTTTGAAGGTGGCCAGATGCCTTTATACAGAAGACTTCCAAAGAGAGGTTTCACTAACATTTTCGCTAACAAATATATTGAAGTTAAAGTATCAGCATTGAACGTATTTGAGGATGATGCTGTTGTAACAGCAGAAGTGCTTAAAGAAAAGGGTATCATCAGCAAAATCTGCGACGGTATAGTTATCCTTGGTAACGGCGAGTTAACAAAGAAACTTACAGTTAAGGCAGCAAAGTTTACAAAGTCAGCTGAAGAAAAGATCAAAGCTGCCGGAGGAAAGGCTGAGGTGGAATAATATGATTCAGACGTTAAAAAACGCTTGGAAAATTCCGGAACTCAGAAAGAAAATCCTTTACACAATTTTATTACTGGTAGTATTTAGATTTGGTTCTATGATACCGGTACCGGGACTTGCAAAAGACGCTTTCGCAGGCTTATTGGGCGGAAACGGAGCAACAAATTCATTGTTTGGTTTCTTCAATGTTGTCAGCGGTGGCGCATTTGAAAATGCAACAATTTTCGCAATGAGTATTACACCTTATATTAACTCATCAATTATTTTGCAGCTTCTTACAATTGCAGTTCCTGCACTTGAAAGACTTGCAAAAGAAGGCGAAGAAGGCAGAAAAAAGATTGCTCAGATTACAAGATATGTAACAGTTGTTCTCGGATTTATCCAGGCTGCAGGCTTATATGCAACACTTGCAGGCGGTGGAGTACTTCAGGAACAGTCACTTCTTAACTTCTTGGTAATCACATTAACATTTACAGCAGGTACCGCATTCTTAATGTGGCTTGGCGAACTTATTACAGAAAAAGGTGTAGGTAATGGTATTTCACTGATTATCTTCATCGGTATTATATCAAGACTCGATGATGCTGTTAAAGCAATATTCGGATATATGAAATTAGCTAATTTCAGTATCTGGAGCATCACAGTAATGGTAATCCTTGTAGCTGTAGTACTTGTTCTCGTTGGATTTGTTGTAGCAGTTAATGAGGCAGAAAGAAGAATTCCTGTTCAGTATGCTAAGAGAGTTGTAGGAAGAAAAATGTATGGCGGACAGAGCACATACATTCCTTTAAAGGTTGCTATGGCTGGCGTTATGCCAATTATCTTTGCTATGTCAATCTTATCATTCCCTGCAACACTTACAAATCTGTTCCAGTGGAATGCTACAAGCGGTTTCTGGAGCCATGTATTAAAGGCTCTTAGTCCTGATAATTGGATATATGCAATATTATACTTCTTGTTAATAATCTTCTTCACATATTTTTACACTTCAATCCAGTTCAATCCGATTGAAATGTCAAACAATATAAAGAGAAATGGTGGTTTTGTTCAGGGTATCAGACCTGGTAAGCCAACATCAGATTATATAACAAAGGTATTATCAAAAGTTACCTTAATCGGTGCTCTTGCAATTGCAATTATCGCCGTATTCCCAATTGCTCTTAACGGTGCAATCCCATCAATGCAGATCAGCCTTGGTGGTACATCAGTGTTAATCGCTGTATCTGTTGCACTTGAAACAACAAAGCAGTTAGAATCACAGATGCTTATGAGACATTATAAAGGATTCCTCGAATAAGTTATAGAGGATTGCGGGAGGCAAGATTATGAAGGTTATTCTTTTGGGAGCTCCGGGTGCCGGAAAAGGTACTCAGGCTGAGAAAATATCACAAAAGTTTAATATTCCTGCAATATCAACAGGATATATAATAAGACACGCAATTGCTGAAGAAACTGAACTGGGCAAGCTTGCCAAAACATACATTGATGAAGGCAAGCTTCTCCCGGATGAAGTTGTAATCAAGCTCTTGCTTGAAAGAATCGGCAAGGATGATTGTAAAAAGGGATTTATCCTTGACGGATTTCCAAGAACCCTTTATCAGGCGAAAGCCCTTGATGAAATGGGGATTACAATAGATAAGGTAATAAGCATAGCAGTCGATGATGAAACGGTAATCGAAAGATTATCAGGAAGAAGAGAATGCAAAAAATGCGGAGCACCTTATCATATAAGCAACAACAAACCATCTGTTGAGGGAAAATGTGATATTTGCGGCGGTGAACTTATTCAGCGTGCAGACGACAATCCCGAAACTATTAAAAATAGATTGGTTGTCTACCACGAGCAGACCGAACCTCTTATGGAATACTATAAGAATTCAGGTCGTCTCAATGTGGCATATAGTCAGAACAGTATCGAAGAAACTACTAAGAAAGTTTTTGAGATTTTAGAGGAACAGCAATGATTATTGTAAAGTCAAATAAAGAAATTGAGCTTATGCGAACTGCCTGTAGAGTTACAGGTGAAACCTTGAAGCTGATGGAAGAAAATGTTAAGCCTGGTATAACAACCCTTGAGCTTGACAGACTTGCCGAAAAGTTCATAAGAGAGAATGGATGCATTCCTTCTTTCAAGAACTACAGCGGATTTCCGAAATCAATATGCTCCTCAGTCAATGAACAGGTAATACATGGCATTCCGTCAAACAATGTTGTTTTAAAGGAAGGCGACATTATCAGCATTGATGTAGGTGCAAACTATAAAGGCTATCACGGTGATGCGGCAAGAACATTTGCTGTAGGTAAAATATCGGATGAAGCTCAAAAATTAATTGATGTTACAAAGGACAGCTTCTTTGAAGCAGTGAAAAATTGCTATGAAGGTAAACGCATATCGGATATCTCCACAGCGGTACAGACCAGAGCAGAAAGCGACGGCTACGGCGTTGTGAGAGATTATGTAGGACACGGAGTCGGTGCTTCTCTCCACGAGGAGCCTGAAATTCCCAATTACTATACTCCAAAATGCAGAGCAAGACTCGTTGCCGGAATGACTCTTGCAATTGAGCCTATGATTAATATGGGCGACTACAGAGTTAAGTCTTTGTCTGATGGCTGGACGGTTGTTACTCTGGACGGCTGCTTGTCAGCCCACTATGAAAATACGGTTTTAATTACAAAAGGCGAACCGGAAATTCTGACTATGTATTAATTTCTTAGAGGTGATTATTTTGGACATTTACCCCGGACTGATTGTTAAAGCAATCGCAGGAAGGGATAAAGACAAATACTTCGTTGTTTTATCGGTCAAAGACAGTAATTTCTGTTACATTGCAGATGGTAAACGACGAAAAGTGGATATGCCGAAACTCAAAAAAATAAAACACCTGGAGGTTACTGAGCTTGAATCTGTTATTATCAGAGAAAAGCTTGAAGGCGGACAGGTAATCGGTAATTCTATTATAAGAAAAGAATTAAAAGAGTTAATAAGTTGTTAAAATGCTAAAGGAGGTATTATCCATGGCGAAAGATGATGTTTTAGAACTTGAAGGTACAGTTGTTGAGGCTTTGCCTAACGCAACTTTTCAGGTTGAACTTGAAAACGGACACGTAATTTTGGCTCATATTGCAGGAAAGCTTCGTATGAACTACATCAGAATCCTTCCTGGCGATAAGGTTACAGTTGAAATGTCACCTTATGATCTCACAAGAGGCAGAATTACTTGGAGAGCAAAATAAGCTTATAAAAAGTGGAGGTTTTTATTATGAAAGTTAGACCATCCGTAAAACCTATTTGCGAAAAATGCAAGATTATCAAACGCAAAGGTAATATTATGGTAATTTGTGAAAATCCAAAGCACAAACAGAAGCAAGGTTAATTTAAGGAGGTGCAAACAATGGCAAGAATAGCAGGTGTTGACTTACCACGTGAAAAGCGTGTTGAGATCGGCTTAACTTATATCTATGGTATAGGTATCAACCTTTCCAGAGCCATTCTTAAAGATACAGGTGTTAATCCTGATACCAGAGTTAAAGATTTAACTGAAGACGATATTTCTAAGATTCGTGATGCTATCGATAATGGTTACACAGTAGAAGGTGACCTCAGAAGACAGACAGCATTAGATATTAAGAGCCTTATGGAAATCGGCTGCTACAGAGGTTTAAGACATAGAAAAGGTTTACCATGCAGAGGTCAGAGAACAAAGACTAATGCAAGAACAAGAAAAGGTCCTAAAAAGACTATTGCTAATAAGAAGAAGTAAGGAGGCGCTAAGATAATGGCAAAAACTGCTACAAAAAAAGTCGTTAGAAGACGTAAAGAGAAGAAGAATATTGAAAAAGGCGCAGTTCATATTAATTCAACCTTTAACAATACAATTGTTACAATAACTGACACTCAGGGCAATGCTATTTCTTGGGCAAGTGCCGGAGAACTTGGCTTCAAGGGTTCAAAGAAATCAACCCCATTCGCAGCACAGATGGCAGCAGAAACAGCTGCAAAGGCTGCTCAGGAGCATGGTCTTAAAACTGTTGAAGTTTATGTTAAGGGTCCTGGAACAGGTAGAGAAGCTGCAATCAGAGCACTTCAGGCTGTTGGTCTTGATGTACAGATGATTAAAGATGTTACACCAATTCCACACAACGGTTGCAGACCACCAAAAAGAAGAAGAGTTTGATTATTAATTATTGTATTTGAAACGGAGGTAAAGCATTATGGCAAGATATACAGGCGCTGTATGCAGACTCTGCAGACGTGAAGGTGCTAAGTTGTATTTAAAGGGTGACCGTTGTTACTCAGATAAGTGCAGCATTTCAAACAGACAGTATGCACCTGGTCAGCATGGTCAGGGTAGAAAGAAAATGTCAGAATATGGTCTTCAGCTCAGAGAAAAGCAGAAAACTAAGAGATATTATGGCGTTTTAGAAAATCAGTTCAGACACTATTTTGAATTAGCAGAAAAGAAAGCCGGCATCACCGGTGAAAACCTTTTATCTATACTTGAAACAAGATTTGATAACGTTATCTACAGACTTGGTTTCGCATCTTCAAGAGCAGAAGCAAGACAGCTCGTTAGACACGGTCATTTCACAGTAAACGGTAAGAAGGTTAACATTCCATCATATTTAATATCTGTTGGCGATGTTATAGCTATTAAAGAAAAGAGCTTAGATTCAGTTAAGGTTAAAGCAATCCTTGAAGCTTCATCAGGTAAGAAACCACCAAAGTGGTTAGACCTTGACCCAGCTAAGAATGAAGCAAAAGTTATTGCAGCTCCTGCAAGAGATGATATCGATATCGATATTGCAGAGCACTTAATCGTTGAATTGTATTCTAAATAATAATATAGTTTAGCATTAAGTAAACATCCCGGCCCAGAGAAGGTGGGCGTAATAAAGGAGGTTTAATATGATAGAAATGCAAAAGCCTAAAATAGAGTGTATTGAAATGTCAGAGGATGGAACATACGGTAAATTCGTTGTGGAACCTCTTGAGAGAGGCTACGGTCTTACAATAGGTAACTCATTAAGAAGAACATTGTTATCTTCACTTCCAGGTGCAGCAGCATCATTCATCAAGATTGACGGAATTCAGCATGAATTCTCATCAATTCCTGGTGTTAAGGAAGATATTGTTGAAATTATCTTAAATATTAAGAATTTACATGTAAAGCTTAATGAACCTGGTCCAAAGGTTGTTTATATCAACGCTGAGGGTAAGGGCGAAGTTACAGCTGCTGACATCAAAGCTGATTCAGCTGTTGAAATCTTAAATCCAGAGCTTCATATCGCAACATTAAACGAAGATGCAAAGCTCAATATGGAAATTACATTGACTTCCGGAAGAGGATATGTTTCAGCCGACAAAAACCGTGCTGAATGTCAGTCAATTATCGGTATTATTCCTGTTGATTCAATCTATACACCTATTACTAAGGTTAACTATCAGGTTGAGAATACGCGTGTTGGTCAGATTACAGACTATGATAAATTAACAGTTGAAGTCTGGACAAACGGAACAATTGAGCCAAACAAGGCTATCAGCCTTGCAGCTAACATCTTAATCGAACACCTTAAATTGTTCTTAGAGCTTTCAGGTGAAACAGTTCACCCAGAAGTTTTAATTAACAAGGTAGACACTAAGAAGGAAAAGATTATGGAAATGACAATCGAAGACCTCGAACTGTCAGTTCGTTCATACAACTGCTTAAAGCGTGCAGGTGTTAACAATGTTGAAGATTTAGCAGCTAAGACTGAAGAAGATATGATGAGAGTTAGAAACCTCGGTAAGAAGTCTTTAGAAGAAGTTCTTCAGAAGATGGAAAGCCTCGGATTATCTCTCAGAAAAGAAGAAGACGAATAATTCGATAACCTAAGAAGGAGGTATTTGCAATGCCAGGAACAAGAAAACTTGGTCGTGAGACAGCTCACAGAAAGGCAATGCTTAGAAACTTAACTACTTCTTTACTTGAAAACGGAAAAATGGTTACAACCGAAACAAGAGCTAAAGAAGTTAGATGTATGGCTGAAAAAATGATTACCTTAGGTAAGAAAAACACTCTCCATACAAGAAGACAGGCACTTGCTTACATCACAAAAGAAGATGTGGTTACAAAATTATTCAATGAAATCGCTCCAAAATACGCTGACAGAAACGGTGGTTACACAAGAATCATCAAAATGGCTCCAAGAAGAGGCGACGGCGCATCACAGGCTATCATTGAATTAGTATAATAAAAAAATTCCCTGAACAGAGATGTTCAGGGGATTTTTTTATAAATTCACAATGCAAAATTCACAATGCACAATTAATGCAAAAACCGCTTGCGGTTTCTTTTTATAGGCTCCCTTGTGTAAAGGGGCGATGATTGCCAGTGGCAATCGTTTATCGCCGACCGAGTCGAGAGACGAGACCTGTCGAACGCAGTGAGGCTGTGGGATTGCTTTTAGAGCAACAAGTAGGGCGAGCCTGTGAACTCGCCCGCTTAATTTTTACAATATTTGTTTACTTGGCTCAAAACCTGTGTATGCAATTACATCAACAATTACATCATTAATATACTTGATTAATACATATGTATCAGCATATTTCTCTGCATATGCATAATTGCCGTCTGTGTAATATTTACATGCTACAATATCACCAATTGATGCTACTTCAGGTACGATTTTTGCTTTGCTGAAATCTATTGTGTAAATATTTGCATCTTGAGGAATTAAAATTTTGTAACCATTATGTGTAGCAAAGTCTGTATTCAGGATAAGTGTTGATCCACTTTTACCAACTACATATCCTGCGATATATTCAAATTTCATATTTCCTAATTTTTGGATTTTAAATACATCGCCGGCGTCTGCAGCAGCCTTAACATTTGCTGGTGTAAATGCAATTGAATCATAGGTACCGCAAAATGCAGCTTCTTCAATTTCTCCATCAAAATTCAAACAATATTCAAATAATGAACCTCTTACGAATGGATTGTTTTCTATATCGTTAATGTCTGAATCCGCGTCTACTAATAATGTCTGATCTTCGCCATCCTTTAAAAAGGTTACAGCGATTACATCTTCATTGTTACTGTTCTTCTGGATTGACGATTTGGTAACTATTGCAAGAGAGTCGTTGCCACCATTCGTTGCAATGGCTGTAATAATCATAATACCCGCATTACCGTCTTTGTCAATGTCAAGATATGCTGTTGTATACTTAGCGCCGTCTTGTAAATGCGAAATATTCAGAACTCTGAATTCATCATACATAGCCCCTTCCCATTCATTAGATGGAAGATAGAATATAGTAGTTTTATCTGTAACACCGAATGGTCCAATTGTTTTTGTTTTTTCATCATACTTGTAATCTGCATAGCTTGAATTGCTTGCATAGTAGCTAAGACCACCATTAATACCTTCAACTGAGAAGTTAATTTCATATATTTCATCTGCATTAACGGAATATGAGATCATTCTCTTGGCATAATTTTTTGGAGAAGCAGTGTTTTCTAATAATGAAGAGATTATTTCTGCAACTTCAGAACTTTTTAATGTGGATTTTTCAAATCCGTTATAAGTTACTGAAACATTGTTGCAAAGGGTATAACCAACAGTATTGCCATCTGAATTCATTAATTCTATTTCATATTTTTCTTCATCAGAAGATATGTATGAACCAAACCTTGTCATAAAGGCTAAAGTGCCAGGTATATCAATAGTTTCCGGTGGTTGTTGTATTTCTCCTGTTGAATAGGGCGAAAAGCCGTTATAGACGATGACATCTACAGGCTCATCTTTGATATACTTAATAAGAACATATGTGTCTTTTAAGTCTTTTGTGTAAACAGTTCCGTTCTCATAAGCTGTTTCTACAGGATAAATATCACTTATACTTCCAATAGATACAGCAGGCACAGATTTACTATAATCTACTAAATAAATATTAGCACTTTCGGGGATATATGTTCTAGCACCGAAAATGGAATTAAAATAGTTGGTTAATGAAAGAAGATTATTGTGTCTTCCGATAACATAGCCTGCGATATATTCAAATTTCATATTTCCTGATTTTTGGATTTTAAATACATCGCCGGCGTCTGCAGCAGCCTTAACATCTATCGGAGTAAATGCAATTGAATCATAGGTACCGCAAAATTCAGCTTCTTCAATTTCTCCATCAAAATTCAAGCAATATTCAAATAATGAACCTCTTATGAATGGATTGTTTTCTATATCGTTAATATCTGAATCTGCGTCTACTATTAATGTCTGTTCTTCACCATCCTTTAAAAAGGATACAGTGATTACATCTTCATTGTTACTGTTCTTCTGGATTGACGATTTGGTAACAATTGCAAGAGAGTCGTTACCGAGATTTATGTTATAGTTTGTAATAATCATAATACCTGCATTACAGTTATCGTCAATGTTAAGGAAAGTTGTATCATATAGGCTTTCGTGAATAAGATATGATTTGTCTATTATTTTATAATCGTTTACTGAACCATCAATAGGTAAATAGAAGATAATTGTTTCATCTGTAACACCATATGCAAAGCAACTTACTGTAGCATTGTATTTATCCGCTGAACAACCTTGTGCAATACTCATTCCTTCATAGCCGTATTCGTCAGGGAAAGTGATTGTAGATATCGTATTAGAGGAAGTCGTTTTATACGCAATCATTCTTTTTGCATAATTCATATTGTTTTTCTCGTTTGCAAGCAAATTTTTAATGTATTGATATACGAGGTCACTACTTGTTTTCCCAGAACCGTAAGTTAATTCGTTGTAACTTGTAATAATCGCATTACGTTGATTGCACTTTATAGCAATGTTGTTGTCTAAAGGATAACTTGATGAAGTTCCGTCACTATTCAGCAAATATACGATATATTTTTCTTCGTTGGAATCTATATATGATTCAAGGTTTGTGATAAAAGCAACAGTTCCTGAAATAGTATACGCTTCAGTCATTGCAATTCTGTTGAATGCATCAAGGTAGAAATAACCTTCTGTATCAATGTTTATTAGAGGATAATAACCTGTGCTTGCGATGTTTGAAATTCTATATTCTTTGCCCGCAATTTTATAAACTTCTTTTAATTTGTTTATGTGCGATTCGATTGATTCTACTGAGCCTTCAACTACATTTCTTGAAACGATAATTTCAATATTCTTTCCTGTGAAAGAAGAAGCAACTGAAATAACATCATATTCTTTAAGGTCTGATATATCAATCTTTTTGCCGTCTAATGTTATAGAATATGTGTAACCTTCTTTTTCATCAATGTGGTTTGAAAGGTCGATTGTTGAACCAATCTTCATACCAATCTTTTTGTTCTGACCAAAAACAGCATCAACAACTTTAGTTTCATAAGATGTTACAAATATATATTCATATTTGTTGTCACCGTCATTGTCAAGAAGCTTAACACTTCCAAAAGACGGAGAAAGATATGTACCAAGAGCACCGCCGATTGAGGTGTTCCAATAGCTTGCTTGTATATATGCACCATTAAAGATAATGTTAGCATTATCTAATCTGTATTCTGTATTTGTTGTATCTACATCCTCGTCATAGACAGAAATAATTCCGCTGAGAGTGTTGCCGTAAGAATCTGTTATTAAATCAGAACTATACATATAAGAATCATTTGGAATAATATCAGAAGGGGTGTCAATAACAGCAATACTATTGCCTTCTGTTTCATTGATGTTTTTAAGGATGTTTTCTTCGTTAGCGGTTTCATATGCCACAACAACATTTTTGCCCAAATATTGGTCGGTGTTTATGCCGGGGGCATAAATAGCGGTGTATGTGTTGTTAGCTGACAACACACTAATATAATCTTTTTCCATAATCATAGTGCCGTCAACTGAGATTTTTTCATTTGCACAAAGCACACCTTCTACATATGAAAAATCTGCAGGAAAGCTTTCCTTTGGAGTAAAGGTTTGAATATTTCCGCTTTCTTCACTTTTATATTGCACAGTGTCAATAACGGGTTTGACATTTACAAGACTGTTCCAGATGTTTACTCTTATATCATCAGGCTTTTGTCTGCAATTTAATTGAATTTCTTTGTTTAAAGTGTCAGCTTTTACAAGCTTACTTGCTACTACTCTGTTGTTTTTATAAGCATTTATGATAAAGTAGCTGTTTTTAACACTTGGAGAAATATCAAGATTAACAGTAAGCTCGTTTTGAGTTTCGCTTATTGTAGATGTAAATACATAGTCTGCAGCAAGGACAGTGGTGCTTAGTGCAAGACACAGTATTACAAATACTATGGTAGTCAATATTTTTTTCATAATGTATAACCTCCTAAAGTCATATAGGTAAATCATAGCATATCCTGATAGAAAAATCAACCATAATACCCTTGCACAACTTGCAAAAAAGTGCTAAAATATACTTGAGAGAATATGATGCCTACAGAAAGGGAAAGATT
>CAZMRY010000015.1:0-10655 GCA_964568815.1 uncultured Eubacteriales bacterium
CCTTGAGGAGAAGGTGTTGAGCAAAGCGAAACGGATGAGGTGTAAATGGCTTTGTCAGCAGTCTGTGAAAATCGCTCAGGCGATTATCTTTTTATTTTTCGTTTTTTAAGCGTTTTTTTGCTTCTTCTACTGTCTCGCCCTCTTTTGTTAAATACATATCAACAAACTTGTCTTCAATCTTTGTATAACCGTCAACAACGCCTTTTTCAATTTTCTTGTAGCCTTTTACAACAGAATCTGCAATTTTTTCATTTACTTTTACTATTTTTGATTTTGCCATTTCATTTTACTCCTTTAATTAATGGAATAAGTGAAATAAGAATTAAAATTCCGAGCACGCCGATAACAATGCCCCAAATGAAGTTACTCCATACCAGACAAAGGCACATACCTATGCCGAGTATTAATGCACCGATAACAGCAAATAAAGCAATTAATACAGATTTTTTGTCAAGCTTAATTGGTGCTTTATGCTCCATTTTTCTCCATACAAAAATGGTTATAAGACCTAAGATAATACCAAGTGTGCCTAAGATAATTCCCTGATTAAATGCGTTCCACTCAGGAAGAAGTGCCATACACATACCGAGAGCAAAGAAACACATACTCACCGTTCCCATAACAAGGGCTACAAAACTGCTTTTTTTCATAATAATACCTCCAATTAAATTTTTATTAAACCAACAGTTGTATTTTTAATACACTTGTAGTATAATGGAGAAAAGAAGAAAAAACAATCGTCAATTTTCCGACAAGTGTTGGGTTAATAAAACGGAGATACTATGAACATTAAAAATAATAAAAGAAAAAGAGAATCAATGGCAAAAATAGAAAAGGTATTTATAAATCTTCTGCAAAATGAAGAACTTAGTAAAATCTCAGTGTCTGATATTTGTAAAGAGGCACTGATAAACAGAAGCACATTTTATGCAAACTATCTGGATATATACGATTTAGCAGACAAAATAAGAGAAAAGCTTGAAGAAGACTTCCATAATCATTTTGTAGATGTAAATTCTGAAGAAAATACTGCACTTAGGATGTTTCAGCTTATATACGACAATCAGTTGTTTTATAAAACCTATTTTAAGCTTGGCTATGATGCAAAGCATGAAAGCTTTATATATGACACCGTGCGTGCGGAAAAAGATTTTAACAATAAGCATATAAAGTATCATATTGAATTTTTCAGAAATGGCTTTAATGCAATCGTAAAGCTATGGCTTAATGAAGGGTGCAAGGAAAGTCCTGAGGAAATGGCAGAAATAATCAAGAGCGAATATATGGGAAGATAAATTTCTTGACAAGAAAGCTATGCAGTGTTATAATATGTTCAGCACAGAGGGTGCTAAGGAGCGTTTTTATGAGCGATACAAAAAATACTTTAATATCAGATGAAATGTCTGAAAAAATTATTCAGACGGTTAAAAAGCTTGCAACCACAGATGGTGCACATACAGTAAATGTAAGAAAGGTATTGCAGGAGCTTGATATTACAAACAGAGTGTTTTATAACCGCTTTAAGAATATAGACGAGGTTCTTCAGATTGTATATGAAGATACAATTTTAAAAATCCGTGAAAAACTTAAGAATAAATTTGATGAAAAGAAAGAGTTCTTTTCTCAGGTTATGGAAATTTTAGAGAGTATACTTATTGCATCCTATGATGTTAAAAAGCAGTTTAATCACTATGTTTTTGAACATGATTCCCTTTCAAGAAAGAATTACGAATGGTGGTCAGCAGAAATCAAGAAACTGATTGAGTATGCAAAGAAAAACAAGCTTATTAAAGAGGTAGACTCTGATATGCTCAGTTATTCAATGTGGTGTTTCTGCAGAGGGTATAATGCAGACGCCGTAGGCAGAAGCCTGTCAAAGGAAGATGCAGTCAAAAACTTCAGATACGGATTTGGACTTTTATTAAACAGTATAAAAATTTAAGCTGAGGAAACTCAGCTTAAATAAAAATGAGCACACAGCGTGCTGAAAAATGTCGGGGATTGTAAAATCCCCTCAAAAAAATAGAGCACACGTCGTGCTGAGAGAGGAAATGTGGGAAAATGTCGATAAAAATATTGGGAACAGGCTCATATGTGCCTGAAAACATAGTTACGAATGACGATTTGGCTAAAATTGTTGATACCTCAGACGAATGGATAACCCAAAGGGTAGGGGTTAAGGAAAGACACCTTTCGGTCAATGAAACTGCGGCAGATTTTGCAGTTAAGGCATCAAAGGAGGCTCTTAAATCTGCTGATCTAAAAGCAGAGGATATTGACCTTATAATTGCCGCATCAATTACATCGGAAACAATTTGTCCCACAGTTGCAGGAACAGTACAGAAGGAAATAGGCGCAAGCTGCCCTGCGTTTGATATCAGTTCAGCCTGCAGCGGATTTTTGTTTGCACTTGATACTGCTGTTTCATACATAGCAAGAGGTGAAATTGAAAATGTTCTCGTTATAGGCTCAGAAAGAATGAGCAAAATCATTGACTTCAGCGACAGAGGCACCTGTGTTATTTTTGGTGACGGTGCAGGAGCGTTTGTTGTAACTAAAGGCGAAAACTATCTTGCATCAAAGCTTTTCACAAGTGGCGGAAACGAGGTAATTGAAATTCCGTCAAACATTGGAACATCTCCTTTTTATAAAGGTGAGCAAAAGCATCCTTATGTATTTATGGACGGGCAGGAAACCTTTAAGTTTGCAGTAAACAAAATAGTTGAAGATATTAAATATGTTGCAGGTAAAGCAAAGCTTACATTAGAGCAGATAGATTACATAGTACCTCATCAGGCAAATATTAGAATAATTGAATTTGCATCAAAGCGTCTTAAAATACCAATGGAAAAATTTGTAGTTAACATTGAAAAATATGGCAACACCTCTGCTGCAAGTGTTGCAATGGCTTTCGATGAACTTAATAAATCAGGAAAATTAAAGAGGGGGGATAAGATAGTTATGTCAGCCTTTGGCGGCGGGCTTTCAAGTGCTGCCTGTTTAATTGAATGGTAAAATAAATTATTGGAGGAAATTATTATGACAATCGAAAAAGTAAAGGAATTATTAGCAGAACATCTTGAAATGGATGTAGAGGAAATCACAAATGAAACAACATTTGCAGAGCTTGATATTGACTCTCTTGACACAGTTGAAATTCTTATGGAAATGGAAGATGAATTCGGCGTTGAAATCAAGCCAGCAGAAGTAGGTAAATCAGTTAAGGAATTAGCTGCATACATCGACGCAAAAGCTGAATAAGAAAGGAATAAAAACAATGGTTCACACACCAATCTGTGAAATGCTTAATATCAGATACCCCATATTTCAGGGCGGTATGGCTCATATATCCGACGCAAAGCTTGCGGCGGCAGTATCAGAGGCAGGGGGACTGGGACTAATCTCAGCCGCAAACGGTAATGTTAAATGGATTGAAGAACAAATAGACCTTGCACGCTCTCTTACTGATAAACCTTTTGGCGTAAATATTATGCTTATGAGTGCAAATGTTGATGAAATTGCAAAGCTTGTTGCAAGAAAAAAGGTTGCAGTTGTAACCACAGGTGCAGGAAGTCCTGATAAATACATCAATATGTGGAAAGAGGCAGGAATAAAGGTTATTCCTGTTGTGGCATCTTCTGCCCTTGCAAAGCTTATGGCAAGAATGGGTGCAGATGCTGTTATCGCAGAGGGAGGCGAATCAGGCGGTCATATTGGAGAAATGACAACAATGGCACTTGTGCCTCAGGTGTGTGACAGTGTTGATATTCCCGTAATTGCCGCAGGCGGTATAGCTGACGGCAGAGGAGTTGCGGCGGCATTTATGCTTGGTGCACAGGGTGTTCAGATAGGAACAAGGTTTTTAACTGCCCTTGAATGTACCTTAAGCCGTACATACAAAGACAAAGTTTTAAAAGCAAACGATACTTCAACCGTAGTAACAGGCAGAAGACTGGGACATCCGGTAAGAAGTTTAAAAACTCCATTTTCAAGGAATTACGCAAAGGCTGAATATACAAGCATAAGCGATGATGAGCTTGAAAATATGGCTGTGGGTACTTTAAGAGCCGCAGTTGTTGACGGAGACGATAAAAAAGGCTGTTTTCTTGCAGGACAGATTTCAGGTCTTGTAAATAAAGAACAGACAGCCCTTGATATAATCACAGAAATGTTTGACGAAACAGAAACTATATTGAACGGAGCATTAAGATGGGTAAAATAGCATTTGTTTTTTCAGGACAGGGTGCACAGTACAGCGGTATGGGTAAATCATTATATGATATGGGTACATCCGCAAAAAAATTATATGATGAAGCAGAACGCTTAAGAAAAGGTACAATGGAGCAGTCATTTAACGGCAGTGATGAGGATTTGAAAATAACTGCAAACACTCAGCCATGTATGTATCTTGTTGAAATGGCGGCGGCACTTTCTCTTAACGAAAAGGGCATTTTCGCAGACGGTGTTGCAGGCTTTTCACTTGGCGAAATAGGCGCTCTTGCATACAGTAATGCATATTCATATACAGATGGTTTTAAAATTGTAACCAAAAGAGGCGAGCTTATGAACGATGCTTCAAAGAGTGCAGATACAGCAATGTGTGCAGTTTTAAAGCTTGACAGCGAAACTGTTACAAAAATTGCAGGTGAGTTTGAAAAGCTTTATGCTGTAAACTACAATTCACCCGGTCAGACAGTAGTATCAGGTCTTAAAACAAGCCTTGATGCTTTTTCAGAAAAGGTTAAAGAGCTTGGCGGAAGAACAATACCTCTTGCGGTAAGTGCGGCATTTCATTCTCCATTTATGGAAGATGCGGCTGAAAAATTTGCAGATGCACTTGAAGATTTTGAAATAAAAGCACCTGAAATTCCTGTATATGCAAATTACACAGCTAAACCATATAAAGACGAAGTAAAATCAGTTCTCAAGATGCAGATGAAAAGTCCTGTTAAATGGCAGGAAACTATTGAAAATATGATTGCAGACGGCTTTACCGAATTTATCGAGGTAGGTCCAGGCAAAACACTTTGCGGTCTCATTAAAAAGATTTCAAAAGAAGTTAATACATATTCAGTTGAAAATGAAGAAACTCTTTTGCAGACGGTGGAGGCGATTAAAAATGCTTAAAGAGAAAACAGCAATAATAACAGGAGGCTCAAGAGGTATAGGAGCGTCTATAGCAGAAAAATTTGCATCACTTGGTGCAAATGTTGCGATTATTGATATAGGAAATACAGAGCAGGCAAATGAGCTTATAAAGCATCTTTCAGATACATATAAAATAAAAGCAGAATTTTATATCTGTGATGTATCAGATACAAATGCCTGCAAAGAAACAGCAGCTAAAATAACAGAGGATTTTGGCAAGGTTGAAATTCTTGTTAATAATGCAGGTATCACAAGGGATAATCTTATTCTTACAATGGAAGAAGATGATTTTGACAAGGTTATAAATGTAAACCTTAAAGGCTCATTTAATATGATTAAAGCCTGTGCAAGAGGCTTTGTCCGCAAAAAGTACGGAAAAATCATTAATATTGCATCAGTTTCAGGACTTATGGGACTTGCAGGTCAGGCAAACTATTCTTCATCAAAAGCAGGTGTTATAGGTTTAACAAAGGCGGTTGCAAAGGAGCTTGGGGGTAAAAATATCTGCTGTAATGCAATAGCACCGGGCTTTATTGCCACAGATATGACAAAGGATTTAGGTTCAGAAGAAGAATTTATAAAAGCAATCCCTCTTAAAAAACTCGGCAAGCCTGAAGATGTTGCAAATGTTGCGGCATTTCTGGCAAGTGAAATGTCCGACTACCTTACAGGCGAGGTAATTCGTATTGACGGTGGGCTTGCGATGTAAAATAAAGGATTATAAGTCTGAATAAAATCACACATCTTGCACCGTTTTGCTTATTTGTGTACACAAAGTACACGACAGTCGCAAATCGGCACAATCTGTGCAATTTTCTTTCAGCCTTGTTTTGTGAAAGGAGTTAATGGTATAAGTATGAAAAGAGTTGTAATTACCGGAATGGGAGTAATTTCTCCTGCGGGCTGTGATGTGGATACCTTCTGGAACAGCCTTAAAAACGGGAAAAATTCAATAGATAAAATAACAAAATTTGATACAACAGACTACCGCGTAAAGCTTGCTGCAGAAATCAAAGACTTTGACCCACTTATGTATATGGAAAAAGGGGATGTAAGAAGAAGTGACAAGTTTGTTCAGTATGCAATAGCGGCGGCATCTCAGGCAGTTAAGGACAGTGAAATTGAAAATAACATCGCACCTGACAGATTTGGTGTATATTTCGGCTCAGGAACAGGCGGCTTTGATACATTCGTAGGAGAGCACAACAACCTTATAAACAAAGGACCTTCAAGAGTTTCTCCTCATTTTATACCAAAAATGATAGTAAATATGTGTGCAGGAAATATAGCAATAAAATTCGGTGCAAAAGGTCCTTGTATTTCTGTATGTACTGCCTGTGCAACAGGAACAACTGCAATCGGTGAGGCATACAGAACAATAAAGGGCGGATATGCAGATGCAATAATTGCAGGAGGTACAGAGGCGAGCATTTCTCCTCTTGCAGTTTCTGCGTTTATGAATTGTATGGCACTTTCAGAAAGCGAAGACAAGGATTCGGCATCTATTCCTTTTGATAAGAGAAGGGGCGGATTTGTAATGGGAGAAGGTGCAGGAGCTCTCATTGTTGAAGAATACGAGCACGCAGTTAAAAGAGGTGCAAAAATATATGCCGAGGTGGTAGGCTACGGCAGTACATGTGATGCGTTTCATGTAACAGCACCTGATGAGTCTGCAGAGGCTTCAGCGAGAGCAATCTTGGATTGCTTTAAAGAGGCAGGTGCAGATATATCGGCAGAGAAAATTTATGTAAATACTCACGGCACAAGCACACCTTTAAATGACAAAACAGAAACAAAGGCACTTAAAAATGTTTTTGGAGAGGATGCCTATAAATTAAACATCAGCTCAACAAAATCAATGACAGGTCACCTTTTAGGTGCGGCAGGTGCAGTAGAGGGAATTGCGGCAATCCTTGCTCTTAACGAAAACATTGTTCCACCCACAATCAATTATAAAGAGAAAGACGAAGACTGTGACCTTAACTACACACCAAACACAGCTAAAAGCACAGAGCTTGAGCTTGCAATGTCCACATCACTTGGCTTTGGGGGACATAATGCCTGTGTAGGCTTTAAAAAGGTGAAATGAGGTAAGCTATGAACATAGAAGAAATTAAAAAAATACTGCCGCACAGAGACAATATGCTTCTTCTTGATGAGGCAGAGCTTATAGATGGCATAGCACATGGAAAAAAGAAAATAACAGGCGAGGAATGGTTCTTAAAGGGTCATTTTCCGGGAAGTCCTGTTGTACCTGGCGTAATTTTGTGCGAAATTATGGCTCAGTCTGTGTGCGTATGTCTTGACAATGTGTTAAAAGAAAACAGCCTTCCGTTTTTTACAGGTCTTGATAAAGTCAAGTTCAGAAAAACAGTAGTTCCCGGTGATATTTTTGAAACAAAATGCGAAATCATAAAGGTAAGAGAGCCTTTTTACTTTGCAAAAGGCAGCGGATATGTGGACGGAAAACTTTGTGTAAGTGCGGAATTTTCTTTTGCGGTTACAGAGAAGAATGCTACGGAGGAAAAATAATGGCAATAAAAGAATTGTTCGGTTTTATGCGTGAAGAAGAAAGAGTATGCAAAAAATGCGAAAAAACAACTAAATACAGTGAGCTTTTAGAAAACAATTTAATATGTCCACATTGTAATACATATATGAGAATGGGTGCATGGGAAAGAATTGCATTAATTGCTGATGAAAACTCATTTGTTGAGACAGACGGACAGATGAAAAGCATAAACCCCATTGATTTTCCTGAGTATAACGATAAACTCGCAAAGGCAAAAAAAGCAAGCGGACTTAACGAGGGTGTTGTCTGCGGCAGCGCGGAAATAGAAGGAAACAAATGTGCAATGTTTGTTATGGACTCAAACTTTATGATGGGAAGTATGGGCTCTGTAGTAGGCGAAAAAATAACACGCCTTTTTGAAATGGCAACAAGAGAAAATCTGCCTGTTGTAGGCTTTACAACCTCAGGCGGAGCAAGAATGCAGGAGGGAATTTTCTCTCTTATGCAGATGGCTAAGGTCAGCGGAGCGGTTAAAAGACACAGCGACAGCGGAAATCTTTATATAACAGTTCTTACAGACCCGACAACAGGAGGAGTAACAGCAAGCTTTGCGATGCAGGGTGATATAATTATTGCAGAACCGAAAGCCCTTGTAGGCTTTGCAGGTGCAAGAGTAATTGAACAGACAACAGGCAAAAAACTTCCTGAAGGCTTTCAGCGTGCAGAATTTATGCTTAAGCACGGTTTTATTGATATGATTGAAGAAAGACCGAGACTAAAATATACTGTTTCAAAACTGCTTGAAATCCACAAAAGGGCATTATGAGGTGAATTATGGCAAATACAAATATAAAAGCATATGACAGAGTTCAGACTGCAAGAAGCAACACAAGACCAATGGGCGGTTATTATCTTAACCGTATGATAGATAATTTTATCGAGTTTCACGGAGACCGCAGATTTGGTGATGACGGTGCAATTGTAGGCGGCGTAGGATTTTTAAACGGAAAACCTGTAACGGTAATTGCAATGGAAAGAGGGGACACAATCCAGGAAAGAATGGAGCGTCACTTCGGCTGTCCCACACCTGAGGGTTACCGTAAAGCATTAAGACTTATGAAAGAGGCAGAAAAGTTCAACAGACCTGTTATTTGCTTTATAGGAAGTTCAGGAGCATATTGCGGAATTGATGCAGAAGAAAGAGGACAAGGTGAGGCAATTGCAGAAAACCTTTTTGAAATGATGGGACTTAAGACTCCTATAATTTCAGTTATAGTAGGCGAAGGCGGAAGCGGCGGAGCACTTGCACTTGGTGTGTGCGACACAGCGGTTATGCTCGAAAACTCAGTTTATTCTGTTATCTCTCCCGAAGGCTGTGCATCTATCTTATGGAAAGATTCATCAAAAGCAGCAGATGCAGCAGATGTTTTAAAGCTTACAGCTAATGACCTGTTAAAATTTGAAGTTGTGGAAAAGGTAATAGAGGAAACAGACAGAAAAACAGAAGAAATCTGCTCAGAGCTTAAAAGCTTTTTAGTAAATGAAATAAATAAAAAAGAAAAGCTTTCAGTTGAAGAGCTTCTTGATGAAAGATATAATAAATTCAGAAAGATAGGAGAAAAAAGTGAATAGTCACTGTTTCAGGATGCCGATAAACCTATCGACACCCTGGCAGAGTGCGAAAAAGCAATTAATCCCCGAATGTTTTCAATAAACATTCGGGGATTAATTATGTCTTATATTTTCTGTTTTTAGTGGTAAAATATAAATATCACTTCAGAAAGGGCGTTATCAATATGACAATAACAAAAGAAATCATTGAAAAATTCAGACAGTTTTTGATTGAGGAAGAAAAATCCACAGCTACACTTGAAAAGTATATGCGTGATGTAACGGCGTTTTTTTCATGGCTTGCAGATTGCAAACTGGATAAAATGGCAGTGCTCCGTTACAAAGAGTATCTTACTGCAAATTATGCACCGACATCGATAAATTCTGTTTTGTCTTCGCTTAATAGCTTCTTTGACTATAACGAATGGTACGGACTGAAGGTTAAGATGCTTAAAATTCAGAGGCAGATTTTTGCTGAGCGAAGTAAAGAACTTTCAAAAGCTGAATACGAAAGATTGCTTAATGCTGCAAAGGCTAAGAGAAACGAGCGGCTTTACTATCTGATGCAGACCATATGCTCCAGCGGTATAAGAGTTTCCGAGCTGTCTTCAATAACAGTCGAAGCTGTAAAAGCAAGACAGGCGACTATAAACTGTAAGGGCAAAATGCGTGTTGTAATCCTGCCAAAAGACCTTTGCAAAATTCTGACAGAATATGCAAAAAAGAAAAAAATAACAAGCGGTCCTGTTTTTGTTACAAGAACAGGTAAACCCCTTGACAGAAGCACAATATGGAAAATGATGAAAGAGCTTTGTGAGAGTGCAAAGGTTGACAGGGAAAAAGTGTTTCCTCACAACCTCAGGCATTTATTTGCCCGAACCTATTATTCTATCCAGAAGGATATAGTACGCCTTGCTGACATCCTTGGTCATTCAAATGTAAATACTACACGCATTTATACTATGGAAACATGCGATGTACATCGTCGCCAAATTCAGGAATTGGGACTTTTACGGCTATAAAAAAATACCACATAATCGAAATTATGTGTTAAGGCACATCCACATAATCGAAATTATGTGGGAATCAAATGTTGCAAATTCTCAAGTGCTGGATAATTATATCATCTAACACAGGGTTTGTCAATAAAATTTAGATAGATTTTTGAGGAATTATTACATATATCTGGGAAAATAACAGAAATTAACTCAACAAAAAGACCGAACAGACGATTTTTTTTAGTTTTCGGTCTGGTTTTTATGCCTTTTTTATTTCTTCTCAGGTAAAAAACAACATCTTTGCTTATTTAAGGCAAAAGCTATTCTTTTTTTAACACATAATTTCGATTATGTGACAGGCTTATTTTTTTGTTATCCATTGTAAC
>CAZMRY010000015.1:10755-24702 GCA_964568815.1 uncultured Eubacteriales bacterium
TTAACACATAATTTCGATTATGTGACAGGCTTATTTTTTTGTTATCCATTGTAACGAGCATTACACATTCAAATCAGGGAAAATATAAAAGAAAGGATTGAATTGAATGGACAGTTGTACTATGTCCGAAAAGAAAAGAGTTATTATAGCGGAAACCTGGGAATATCTTTTAAGAACAGGTTTGACAAACGCATCTGTAGGTGATTTGTGCAAAGAAACAAGGCTTGCACAAAGCAGTCTTTATTATTGGTTTGAAAATAAGGATGATATCTGGATAAGCGCAGGAAAGTACGGGACCTCAAAAATCGTTGAGGCACTTCTTGATTTTACATTAAAACACACAAACGATATACGCAAATATTTTGACACTTTTTTAGATGAGGTTGAAAAATACAAATACGAATTGCGTCTTTCTGTGCAGATTACCACAAGCTCAATTTATGGTAATCGTATGAGAGATAAAGCAAAGGACTTCAGAGAATGGTATAAAAAGTATACAAAAATATTAATTGATATTTTCGGCTGCTCTGAACTTCAGGCTGAGATATTCATCTACACGGTTATTGCTGTTGTAATTGACTATGCAATATGGGACGACCGTGACAAATCTCAGATGCTCCTCGAAAATTTATATTCAAGAACTATGGATGTTGTAACCAAGGACAGTTAATTATTTGCACAAAGGAATGTTGACAATGGATATGTATACAGAAAATAATTTTAACACTCAGGAAAACTTGTTTTTGTTTTTAGGTGTGCTGGTTCTTATAATTTTTTCAGGATTTATTTACTGGCTTAAAAAAGTAGAGCCTTTTTTGAGAGAACGCAGATACATAAAAGCAGAAATCCGCAGAAGCTTTGATGAGGAGGAACGCCTCGAATGGGAGAAAGACCTCAAAAAACTCTATTTAACATCTATACCGCTTATTGGTAAATTATTCAGATAGTTTTTCAGCACAGCTGATTAATTATATTCATGCTTATTTCCCTTCCAAGGGGAGCGTTGTTACTGTTTTTATTGGAAGAAATGCCGTCTTTTACAATAAATTCAGGGCAGTGCTCCTCAAAAGGGGAATTTGTACGTTTTCTGTTTTCCAGGCAGAAGGATTACAGAAATAACAGGCAACACAGATTTCTGCCCGAAGCGAAAACGGAATTTTCGCATAAAAACTATATAAGGAGGCTTATAAATGAAGCTTAGAAAATTTTTGGCTGTGGTACTTAGTATAGCTATGGTACTCAGCTCTATGAGCTTTACAGTTTTAGCAGACGATCCTGCTTTGCCAAACGCTGAAGTTAAAAACCTCGGTGCTATAACAATTGATGAATATAGCATCTGGGATGGCAGTTTAAGCGAAGGCGGAGATCCGATCGATTTGCAGATTGCTATGGAATTCATAGCAAAGGATACTGAAGAAGAAGCTGATGCAAATTTCTACGGAAATTATACAACAGATTTCTTCATCAAAATGGAAGGTATGGCAAACGGAAACTTCACAGCTGACGGATGTTATCTTGCAGGTAACTATGGTACATTTGGTTGGATTCAGATACCTCTTGACGGTATGCTCGTTGAAGAAGGGGTAATTTATCCTGTAATCACCTCTGTAGGTTTTGATTTCAAATATACAGATATCTGCAGTGCTGTTAAGGATTTCAAATGCGGTATTTATTTATCCGAAACGGTTATAGAGGAAAATCCAGACCTTAAGGTAAATCTTACACTTGGTTTAAGCGAAGATATTGACACTGCAAAAGCTGGTCAATACACAACAGTTGATTCTTACACATACCCTGTTGCAGATTTCAATAAAGTTGTAGAGCTTTACAGAGCTTCTGTTATGGCTAGAAGCGGCGGACTTGTGTATGTTGACAGCTATGAAAGTCTTGAAGAAGCTTTAGCTGTAGCAGAAGACGGCGACACAATCAAGGTTATCAAGAGCTTTGAGGTTAAAAATCAGGTTTCTGTAGAAAAAGATATCACACTTGACCTTAATGGTTGTATTATCAATGGTGCTATGGCATCAGGAAGCGAAACCAATCATATTTATGCTCTTGCTAACAAGGCTGAGATGATAATAATGGACTCTGTAGGTACCGGTTCAATTGATTCACGTGGTATCTACAATTACGGAAATCTCACACTCGAAAGTGGTACTATCAATGCTATCGACGGCAACGGCGGATACGCGGTGTATAATCAAAACGGTTCAACTTTCGTTATGAACGGCGGTGTAATTGCTGCTACATACGAAGACGACCATCAGTCAGTAAATGGTGGCTATGATGCTACTGCTTTATATGTTCCTGCAGACTCTACTGCAACACTTAACGGCGGTAAGATAGTTAATGTTTGTGACTTCACTTTTGCAGTTTATACAGCAGGTACACTGAACATTCCTGATGATTCTACAATAGAAATCATTGGCACTCACGGTGCAATAACAGTTCAGGGCGGAACAACTACTATTGATGCAGGTACATTTACTATTCCAGCTGATGAATATGTAAGAACAGATAATGTTATTTATGTTTCAGGCGGTTCTATTGTAATCAACGGTGGTACTTTCGTTGGTGACAGTGATACTACTTCCGGCGGTTCTTGCATTTATGATGAAGCCGGTTCTGCTACAATCAACGGCGGTAGCTTCTCCGGTTCTTCAGGCGGAGATGTTTGGGGAACAACAGGAACAGTTATAACAGGTGGTTCTTTCGAAAATCTTACAGAAACACAGCATATTGCTGATGGCTTTAAGCTTGGGGAAAATGGTGCAATCATTGTAGATAGAACAGGCTCTGTTACTCCTTGTTATACAGCTCCTGGTAAATACTGGGGCGAAGCACGTTCTAACTCTGAAGAAAGCTTTGTAATTGAACTTTACGAAGAAGATACAAAGATTGCGTCAGCATCTTTAAACAATATTGGCGGCATAATCGATGGTGATGTTTATGTTACATGGCATCTTGACTTCAGCCCTGTTGAAGACTCATACTGGAATGTTGAATGGGCAGAAGGATATCCAAAATATGATATGAACCCAACTGCGGTTAAATTATTTGCAGACGGAGTTGAAGTTGCTGAAAACAATGTTCAGTACAATGCTCCAGATAACCTTAATAAGATTGTTGCTCTTGCAGAAGGCTATACAGGTGGTGTTGTAGCTTATACATCTCTTGTAGAAGCTGTAGGTAACTTTAACGGTCGCAAGGTAAATGTTCTTCGTGATGTAACAGAAGAAATCAAAGAATTAAACGGATGTACTTTGACAACAAATGTTGAAGGCGGTGTTACTGTTACAAGTACATACAGCGACTACATTTATGCCGGAGATTTTAACATTGGAAAAGGTGTTACTGTTAAATCAACTAAATTCTTCACTTTTGACGATGTGTTAAATACAATAGAAGGTACTCTTATAGTTGGTGAGGGTGAAAGCGGAACTTTCTACCACGGTTACAACGCGAAAACAGAAGTTAAGAATGGCGGTAAAATTGTTGCAAACGGTACTACAATTCTTCGTTATAATGAAAATGCAGATGCAGGTATCTACGTTTATGGTGATGGTGATGACAGTACAATAGAATATGACTGTGCATACTACATCGGCTCATATTCAGGTACATTCTATGCAGAAAATGCTAATGTAGAAGCAGGATATTACTTACTTAAGAATTCATATGACAATGAGGATTATGCAGATATGTTCGTTACTCTTGATAATTCTTCTATAACTGTTGTAGGTACAACAGATACACAGGATAGCTTTGTAATTGATGACAAAGCACACCTGACACTTAAGAACGGTTCTGCTATCAAAGATGTTCGCGACTTCAATATTCTTACAGGTGCAACTCCTGTTATCAGCATAGACAACACAAGTAGCTTTGGAGCTACAAATATAAGTGTTGCTAATGATGTTAAACTCAGTGTTGAAAAGAATGCAGACGGAACATTAAAAATTGAAAACAAAATCAATGGTACAGGTACAGCTGAAGACCCATATTTAATAGCAAATCTTGAAGACCTTAAAGGTTTCAGAGATAATGTTAATAACGGTAACAGCTATGCAGGTAAATATGTTGAATTAACAGCTGATATTGACCTTAACGGCGAAGACTGGACACCAATCGGTACTTCCGTAAATCCGTTTAATGGTAATTTCAATGGTAATGACAAGACTATTTCAAATCTTGTTATTAATGGTGATAAGACAAGCGGCGGAAATAACGACAATTACAAAGGTTTATTCGGATATTCAAAGGGTAATAAAACTGTAATTGAAAATGTGAAAATTCACAATGCAAAAGTTACAGGTTGCTTATATGTAGGTGCATTAATCGGTAGAATATATACTGGTGCAACTATTAAGAATTGCTATGTTACAGGCGAAATTGACATTGATTCTTATTCATATGCAGGTGTTATTGCAGGACGTTACGACTACGGTTCCGGTATCTTCAACTGCTCTGTTAAAGATGAAACATCAAACGGCGGTACTGTTAATGCAGATTATGCAGTTTCTTATGTTGGCGGTATCGTTGGTTTTACAACAGAACCAGCTCCATATGTTACAATAGACGGATGCAGTGTTGAAAATATGAATATAAGCGGTATTTACGGCGTTGGCGGTCTTGCAGGTATTGCACACAGCGGTGTTACAATTTCAAATGCTACTGTAAGCAAAGTAACAGTTACTTCTGACCAGACTGGCTATAACGATACAAACCGTGAAGGTAATGTTGGTCTTATCGCAGGTGCTTGTCAGGGTAATGCTACAAATCCTACAGTATTTGAAAATGTTTCTGTAATAGAAACAACAGGTTCTATAACAAACGAAGAAGGAACAACTGAAATTGATAACATCTTTGGCAGCTCTATGTTAGGCGTATCAGCTGTAACAAACTATGTTGCAAAAATAGGAACAGAGCTTTATACAGATCTTCAGGAGGCTATTGACGCAGCTCAGGACAATGACACTATCGTTATTATTTCTGATGTTTATTTGACAGCTCCTGTTGAAATTTCAGGTAAAACTCTTACTCTTGATCTCGATACATATACTATCGAAGATAAGAGTGCAGAAGTTCTTTCAGCAGATGATGATATCTGGGGACTTATTGTTCTTAAAAATAACGCAAACCTTACTATCTGTGGTACAGGTACAATTAAATGTAATTATACCAATGTAACAGACGGATGGACAGGTATGGCATACGGTATTGATGTTGATAAAACATCTACCCTTACAGTTAACGGCGGTAACTTTATTAACGGCAATGGCGGAATTCAGACACGCGGAACTGTTGTTGTAAATGATGGTACTTTTGTATCTCACAACGGTGGTACTTGTATTATGGCACTCTATTCTGATGCCAATGTAACTGTAAACGGCGGTACATTCAAGGATTCTGTTGAAGCAGAAGATATTTATACAGGTTCAGGTGCTGTATGGTCAGGCTTTGGCGCAACAGTTACTATTAACGGCGGTTACTTTGATTTTTCAGCTGACCCTGAACACGGTAATGTTGTATGGACATTATTCCCTGCACAGAATGCAATTGCAGGTCTTGGCAACAGCAATAATGCAAATATGACAGTTGTCGGCGGTACATTTATTAACTTCAATCCTGAAACAGATGTTGTAGTTGACTACTCCCCTTCAGCTGGATTTACATTCGGTAGTGTTGTTGAAGAAGGCTACGAATGTGAAGAACTCGCAGACGGCTCATTTGGTATTATAAGAGCTGAACTTAAAGGCGAAGGCACTGAAGAAAAACCATTCCTTATTAACAACAAGGCTGACCTTGAATGGTTCAGAAATGCTGTTAACAGCGGTACAGACTACAAAGGTAAGTTTGTTAAATTAACAACAGGCATTGATCTTGAAAACAAAGCATGGACACCTATCGGTACTAAAGATTATCCATTTATGGGTACATTTGACGGTGCTGATAACACAATTTCAAACCTCAAGGTTGAAGGTGAAGAAAATCAGGGCTTCTTCGGTTATGTAACAAAAGCTAAAATCAATAACTTAAAGCTTAACAATGTTAATGTTAAAGGTACTGACTGTGTTGCTGCAGTTGCCGGTCAGGGATACGCTTCAACATACATTGACAACTGTGAAGTTACAGGTTCAATCAAAATTGAAGGTTTAACAAACGTTGGTGGTATTACAGGTAAATATTATGCACGTGTTACTAACTCTGTAGTTGACGGAAATACTACAAGCAGCTACATAAAAGGTGTGTATAAAGAAGCAAACCTTGAAGGTGACAATGTTGGTGGTATTATGGGTCACGCAGGTGAAAACAATACACACAGCAACAACACTGTTAAAAATATCACAATCGAAGGTACACGCAAAGTCGGCGGTTTAATCGGTACAACAGACCGTGCTACTGACTTAAGCGGATGCGTAGTTGAAAATGTAATAATTAAATGTACTGCAACTGAAGAATATGCTGCAGACAATGCTGCAACAACTACAATTGGTGGTTTAATCGGTAACTACTATGGCAACAGCACGGGCGGTACAATCTTAAGCTCTACTGTTGAAAAAGTAGTATTTGAAAAAGGTAATGCTACAAATGTTGGTGCTATTGTGGGTGGCGTTCGTGTTGCTCCTGAAGCTACAACAGTTGAAGGTGTTACAGTTGACGACAACATTGTTGTTGAAGGTGTTACAGGTACAACAAACGGATTATTAGTTCCTGCAGGTACATACGAAGCTTCTGCTGATGGCATCAGATATGCTACAATTGCAGATGCTATGGCTCAGGCTACAGCAGGAAGCACAGTAGTTATTTATGAAGGTAATTACGAAAGTGGATTAAATGTTAACAAATCTATCACAGTTGTTGGCGATGGTGAAGTTAACTTTAATGGTAAGCTTAATGTTACAGCAGATGGTGCAAAAGTTAAAGGACTTAACTTTAACAATGGCACTTCATCAGCAGGTTATATCAGTGCAAAGGATGTTGTTATTGAAGACTGTGAAGTTGTTGGCGGAAACGGTTTCCGTTCATGCTACACAAGCGGAACAGTAACATTCAAAGACAGCACAATCACAGGCTCAACATATGGTATTCACTTTGACGGAAGCACAGGCGGAAATATCGTGATTGACAACTGTACTATCACAGGCTGGACAAGCTTTGCAAGTACAATTACAAAGGTAACAATTGCAGATTCAGAATTTGCAGAAGGTAACTACAACCAGTTAAGACTTTATCAGGATGTTGAAATCACAAACACAGAGTTTAACGAAAATATGACTGTTGACTTTGGTAAAGACGAAGTAAACTGTGTCATTAAGAATTGTATAGTTGAAGGTGACAAATCTTTAACAGATGTTATCTACCTTGCTGACATCGCTGAAATGGGTGTTAATGTTACAATTGATGACAAAACTATTAAGGTTCCAGCAAAGGTAACAAAGGGTGAAGATACTGTATACTGCTTATCAATTCAGGAGGCTCTTGAACTTGCAAACGGTTCAGGTACAGTTACTCTTACAGAAGATACTGTAGAAAACATTACAGTTAAAGCTCCTATTTCAACATTTGCTTTGAGCAGATCATCAGAATTTGTTCTTGACCTTAACGGCAAAACATTAACAGGTTATGTTACTGTTGATGAAGGCGTAACTATTGAAATTAAGAATGGTACTATTATCAACAATACAACAGGTGAAAACACAATTTCATCATTTGGTAATATTATACTTACAGATGTTACTGCAGACGGTGTAAGACACATTGTAAGAGCATACAATGGTAATGTTGTAATCAACAGCGGTACATACAAGTACACAGGCTCTGAAAACGGAACACGCCATGCTCTCAACATCGGTGATGATGCTGACCCAACAAACAATATTGCTACTGCAGAAATTTACGGCGGTACATTTATCGGTCCTAAAGGAACAGTTGCTGACAGCGGTTCTGCACTTTTAGTACAGACAGGCTCAACCGTTACAGTATTCGGCGGTGAATTCAGCGGCGGTAAAAATGCAACTCTCTCTGCTCAGGAAGATGCAATTCTTAACCTCCAGGGCGGTACATACGACCAGAACCCTTCACAGTACGTTATTGAACCTGCATTTGCAGCTTATAAGAATGCAGATGGTACATACAGCGTTGTAGCTGATCGTTCACTTGAACTTACAGCTTCTACCGACAAGCTTTATGAAGGTGAAGAAGTAACAATTAAAATTGTTGTTAACGGCAATAACATTGCAGGTACATCCTGGACATTTAACTGGAACAAGGATTATTTCAAACCTCATAATGATGAAAATCTTGCAAACACAGGTTCAGTTAACGATTCAGCATGGACTGAAGGACATGAAGTAGTATATGAAAACGGTACTGTTGTTAAGGAATACAGATTTGTAGCTATTGCGCAGGATGTAGAGGTAACAGGCAAATTTACACTTGGTAACCCATGTGCTACTACACACATTGAATCATTTGACGGTACAGAAGTTAAAGCAGGTCTTGTAAACGAAGTTGCTAATGTTACAATTCTCCTTAAAGAATATGAATATACAAAGTTCTTTGACGATGCTGAAGTAACAGCAGATGAAGCAAGTGTTGACTTTGACGGTAATGCTCATACATTCAAGGTTGTTCCTGCAGATTCATCATTAGTAAATTCTATTACATACAAGGTTAACGATGTAGATGTTAACGAAGTTGCTCTTACTGAAGAAGGTGACTACACTATCACATATAAAATTGATGGTAAAACAGGTTATGCGGATTACGAGAAGACATTTACAGTTAAAGTAAATAAAGCAAACTATGTTGTTGAAGTAAGTCAATATACAGACAATACAGAGCTTGTACTTGTATATACAAATGCTCCAAAGCTTCGCTTCAAGTATGATAATGCAGTTATGCTTGATGTAAAAGCTGCAAGAAAAGACGGCAAGACATACGAATATGGTAATGTTGAAAACGACGGCTATGCATATGTGTACGGCTATGTAGTTGATGTTGCAAATACTGATATGATAACATACACAGGCGACAATGCAGAAGTGTTTGCTATTGATAATGCTTATGTACTTGCATCAGTAGATGAAAAATTTGACTTCCTTGCAGATATAAACTTCAGCAGCACATTAAATGTTCAGGATATCGTAACTGAATATGGTGTTGCATATGAACATTCTGCACTTCTTGCAAATATCAAATATCAGAGAAACCTTCTTAAAGCAGATGTTGATTGTAATAAAGTTATAAACAATGACGACCCAACATTCGTTGTAGGCAAGGTAAAGACAGCTATGGGACTCAGATAATAAAATTTAATATGAAACAGAGGGTTTCTGCTCTGCAGATTCCCTCCCCATTTCACAGAAAGGAAAATTTAAAATGAAAAAGTTTATAGCGTCAATACTTTGTTTACTTATGGTATTGACATCAATGAGTTTTGCTGTATGTGCGGAACAGACAGTAAATGAAAATCGTGCAATTAATCTTTATGTTGAAACAAACAGTATTGCAGATGCAACAGATGAAATGTATGCAGGTGAAACTGTAACAGTTACAATTAAGCTCGAAAGTGCTGAAGAACTTCAGCATGCAGATTATGTGCTTGAATACAATTCTAAATATTTTAAATGTACAGATAAGAACTTCACTATAGCAGGTGTGGCAGGCGGTCATAGAGAAGATGTAGTAGATGAAACAACAAAGAAAATCAGTCATTTTACCTGGTCTTCAGAAGATGCTTATGCTGTAAATGAACAGGTTCTTGCAGTTTACATATTTGAAGCAATTGCTCAACCAACTGAAGTTACAGATTACTTTACTATTTCAGAAGCATATGCAACAAATTATCTTGAAAGTGCGGATGACGAAGTAGTACCAGTACAGAGGAATAATAAGGATGTAACAATTTTATTAATTGATCATTCTGTTAAAAAATATGTTGATGGTACTTTAGTTGATGAAACAGCAGGTGAAGTAAATTCTGATTCTTTTCCGTATGATGACAATGACCATAAGTTTAGAATTGAAACTGTTCCTACAGCTACAATAGAATACACAGTTAAATTAAACGGCGAAGAAATTACACCTACAATTGATAATGATGGCAATATTGTAATCAAAGACGAAGGAACATACGTAATTGAATATGAAGCTACAGATGAAACTGTTGGTTATGCTCCTGTAGAAGGAACCTTTACAATTACAATTGAAAAGCCTGTATATGTTGTTGAAGTAGGTACTGAAGCTTATGTTGATAACAAGGATATCGTTATCGTTTACACAAACACACCAAATATTGGCTTCAGCTACAAGAACAAGGATTGGGAAATGGTTGATGTATCTGGCAACGGTTACCTTTATGACGACCCAAGAACAACTGCTGTAGAAGCTGTTCCATACACATATAAATTTGCATATGTTGTAGATGTTGAAACTGCTGCTGCAGGTGAAGATATCATTGGTAAATATGAAGCAAATGTCATTCATTGGTATAAAGGAAACACAGACAGCGAAGGTTACGAGCTTGTAAACAAACCGGTTGGAGATTATAAAACAGATGTTACTGACAACGGAAACTTAACTGTAGACGATATCGTATTTGCATATGGTGTTGCAAGAGTTTATGACCCATACTTTGAAACAGAAAAATATCAGTACAGAATTCTCAGATTAGACCTTGATAATAACAAGATTGTAAGAAACGAAGATGTAACAGATGTTGTAAATGACGTTAAATCAGCCTTAGGTATAGAATAATTTAGCAAAAGATTAATTTCAAAAATTGAAAGGGTTTCTGTTCCCAAAAACAGAAACCCTTGATTTTATAATCAAGAAAGGATATTTAAAATGAAAAGAATTATCTCACTTTTCCTTTCCCTGCTTATGGTTGTATCTTTAGCTCCTGCCGCTGCTGCTGCAGAATATAACGATACAACAATCAGTTTTTCCATAACATCGGAGAACGAAAATGTTATTTATGTGCAACCCGGCACAGAATTGACTATAGATATCTCAACGATAAACAAAACAAATGAGGGCGAAGAATTTAAAGTCCAGACAGTATGGTTTGAGGTTCCTATTGATAAGGATTTCTTTGAGGTTGATGAAGCTAACCTTGCAGACAACATTGAAAGTAATGTTATCAAATATGCTGATCTTGTTTTCTTAAAAAAGACATCATCCTACAAAGCCAAATATCTGGGCAATTATACTGATTTACCTGGCTGGTACAGAATGTATGCCGATAAAGAAAAAGTAGGAAGCTTTAAGGTTAAGGTTAAGGCTACATCGGGACAGACAACTGTTTCAGCAAGTTATATGTCCTTGTATGAGGAAGATCCAAAACAATACAATACTGTTTGTGACAGTTTAACAGTTATTATCGGCGATGAACCGCCAACTCTTTATACTGTTAAATATATCAGTGAGGGTGCAGAAGTTTCAAGCTCACAGAATGCGGCGGGAACAATCACAGTTGGTCCTGCACCGAGCAATGGTCCTGCAAACCACATATTCAAGGGCTGGGAGCATAACGGCACACTTTATCAGCCTGGTGCATCTTTTGAGCTTACAGGCGATACAACCTTTACTGCAAAATGGGAGCCTCAGCTTGTAAGCTATTCCATTTCCTTTGTTACAAACGGCGGTTCTGCTGTTGAAAAGGTCACAATGCAGGAAGGTTCTACTGTTGATTTATCTGCTTACACATCAGAAAAAGCAGGATATACCTTTGAAGGCTGGTATGTTGACGAAACACTTTCACAGAAGGTTACAAGCATAATTCTTGACGGTAACAAAACCGTTTATGCAAAGTGGAGTGAAACACTGAAAACAACCTATACTCTTACTTTTAACACAAACGGAGGAAGCAATATTGCTCCTGTGACAAAAGAAGAGGGCTCAACTATTACACTTTCGGACTATACCACATCAAAAAGCGGTTATAACTTTGCAGGATGGTATCTTGATGCCGCACTTACAAACAAGATTACAACAGTTTCTTTAAATGAAAACATAACTGTTTACGCTAAGTGGACACTCGCCGGTGGCGGCGGTGGAGGTGGCGGCGGAGGCGGCGGTGTAACCGCTGTTGAATACGACCTCACCTTTGAAACAATTGAAGGCAGCAAACTTGGTGTTGTCAGTGCAGGTGCAAATACAGTTATTGACCTGACCCAATATACATTCACAAAGGATGGATATACCTTTGAGGGTTGGTACACCGACAAAGATTTAACTCAAAAAGTAACAAGCATAAAGCTTACAAAAGACACAACTCTTTATGCAAAGTGGGTAGAGTCAACAGAAATTAAGCCTGATTACAAGCCGTCTATATTAACAGACGAGCATTATGCTTACATTGTTGGCCGTGAAGGTGGAATGATAGCGCCTGAAAGCGATATTACAAGAGCAGAAGTTGCTACCATTATCTACAGATTGCTTAAGGAAGACGAAAGAAACAAAGCTAAAACAAAAGAAAATGCATTCACAGATGTGAACGAAGACGATTGGTTTAATACAGCAGTTTCCACTCTTGCAAGTCTTGAACTTGTAAAGGGTCGTACAGATGATACATTCGCACCTGATGCCTTTATCACAAGAGCAGAGCTTGCAACTATTTTTGCAAGAATGGTTGAAGTTGCTTATGACGGCAAGGTGTTGTTCAGTGATGTATCAGGACATTGGGCTGAAAGCTACATATGCGAAGCAGCAACAGCAGAATGGATAGTTGGATACGACGGTCTCTTCCGTCCTGATGACAACATTACAAGAGCAGAGGTTATGACACTTGTTAACCGTGTGCTTAACCGTGAACCTGAGAGCAAAGACGACTTGCTTGATGGTATGACAACATGGAAAGACAACGCAGACTCAACTGCATGGTATTACCTTGCGGTTCAGGAAGCTACCAACAGCCATACATACGAAATGAAGGCTGACGGTAAGCATGAAAAGTGGATATCTCTCACAGAAAATCCCGATTGGTCGAAAATTGAAGACTGATTAAACTCTGTTGCAGGAATTTATTTTCCTGCAACAGATAAAATGCATGAAAGGAGCAATAATTGTATGAAATTACTTTTTGGACTTATCATTGGCACAGCGATTGCAGTAATAGTTGTTGCTCTTTATTGTGCTTTGATAATTGCCGGTCGCTCAGATGAACAGATAGAAAAGGATGACAGCGGTTTTTCAGAAAAGCAACTTTGCCCAAAATGCAAAACCGGCAAATACACTTATGACCTTGATCCTAAATCGGAAACCTGTCCATACATAGGATGCTTGAAATGGAATAAGTGTCCTTTTTATAAACCGCTTGAAAAGTCCTCAAAATTGGACAGGATTAGGAGAAATAATAAAACAAGGTAATGGTGTTATCCACCCCAAAAGGTTAAGCCTTGCGTACTAACTTAGAGCTTTGTGCGGATTTTATCCGTCAAAGCTTTTTTGTATAAATCTGTTTACCTTTGTTAAAACAGGAACAACCTCTGCATCAGCAACTGTTGCAGGAAAGACTGAAACAGTCAAGGCAATGCTCTGGAACAAAGCAATGGCACCAATAACAGATGACATAATACTCACAGTATCAGAGTAGATTTATAAAAGAACCTGCATGAGATATATGCAGGTTCTTTTATAAAATAGAAAAAGGTTCTTTTATAAAATAGAAAAAAGACTTGATTATTTTAAAATTCTTTGCTATAATATCAAAAGTACGCGGGTGTGACGGAATTGGCAGACGTGCAAGATTTAGGTTCTTGTGTCCTTAGGCGTGGGAGTTCAAGTCTCTTCACCCGCACCATGAAAAAAGCGTACTGAAATTTTCAGTACGCTTTTTTCAGCGATATAAATTCCTGACGGAATTTACTATATGTACTTCATACGCGATATATCTTCGATGCGATATGTTGCCTTGCGGCAACGAGAAAAAGGAATTTATAT
>CAZMRY010000016.1:0-24594 GCA_964568815.1 uncultured Eubacteriales bacterium
GCGTGTGCTTTTACAAATTCAATATCTTTTCTTTTAGTGGCAAAATTGCTGAGGGAGAAACAGAAAGCTCGTCTATTCCAAGTTCTATTAGCTTTTGTGTTGCATTTAAATCTGATGCAAGCTCTCCGCAAACTCCTGCCCATATACCGTTTTTATGTGCTGCTGCAGTTGTCATTTCAATAAGTTTGAAGATACTTTCGTGGTATGGATTCACATATTTTTCAAGTGCCATATTCTCTCTGTCACAGGCTAGGGTGTACTGAATTAAATCGTTTGTTCCTATGCTGAAAAACTTTACATACTTTGCAAGCTTATCTGCAATCAATGCGGCAGCGGGCGTTTCTATCATTATTCCTGTTTCTATATTTTCATCAAATGGTATTCCCTCTTGCAATAAGTCTGTTTTTACTTCATCAAGATATTTAAGTGCCTGAACAATTTCATCTTCTGAGGTTATCATAGGAAACATAACTGCAATTTTCCCATACGCTGCTGCCCTTAAAATTGCACTTAATTGTTTTTTGAACATTGACGGCCTGTCAAGACAAATTCTTATCGCTCTGTAGCCAAGTGCAGGATTGTTTTCTTTTTTAAGGTTAAGATAATCTGCCTGCTTGTCTGCACCTATGTCCATAGTTCTTATTATAACACGCCGTCCGCCCATGTTTTCCGCAACAGTTTTATAAGCGTTAAACTGTTCTTCTTCAGTTGGCTCAACCTCTGCCTTAAGATACAAAAATTCGCTCCTGAACAACCCTATTCCCTCTGCATCATTTTCAAGGCACCCTGCCACCTCAGACAAATCACCGATATTAGCATATAGCATAATTTCTTTTCCGTATGATG
This sequence comes from uncultured Eubacteriales bacterium, assembly GCA_964568815.1. Lineage (GTDB taxonomy): Bacteria > Bacillota > Clostridia > RGIG6154 > RGIG6154 > RGIG8700. The sequence continues at coordinate 847 of CAZMRY010000016.1, forward strand.
TTTTGCACTTTACACCTTTAAGTTTTTCAAGAAGCTCGCCTTTTTTTCTCTGCTGTTCCTTGAATTTCAAATACATATCAACTGTTGAATCATCAGGCTCAATATAAAGATTGCCTTTAAAGCCGTCTGCAATTACATATTTACCTGAATATTCTTCACTAAGCTCTTCAACACTTACTATTGCAGGTATTCCCATACTTCTTGCAAGAATTGCAGTATGTGAATTGAGGGAGCCTTTTTTTGTTACAATTCCCATAACCTTGCTTTTATCCATTTTAACTGTTTCACTTGGGCTTAAATCATCGGCGGCTACTATGCAGGCTTCTGTTATTTTTTCAAAAGCTTCCTTTTCTCCTGAAATTATTCTTAGCAGTCTTTCTGTTATATCCGATACATCTTTACTTCTTTCTTTCATATAAGGGTCATCCATTGAAGAAAACATACGGGCAAAATTTTCACCTGTAGATGCTATTGCAAACTCTGCATTTACATCCTGACTTTCAATTATGTTTATAACAGAGTCGCTGAAATCCTCATCTTCAAGCATAACCTTGTGCATATTGAAAATTTCTGCGTTTGTTTCCCCTACTTCAACAGCAGCCTTTTCATAAAGCTCATCAAGTTCAATTAATGCAGACTTTACTGCCTGTTTATATTTTTCTATCTCTTTTTTGGTGCTTTCTGCTCTGCATCTTTTAACATTTTTTATATTGCTTCCCACAAACAAAAGCTTTCCGAATGCAATCTGCGCAGACGCACCCTTTCCTTTCAGTGTTTTCATTCAATCATCCTTAAAGATTATTTTCCAAAAAAATTGCTAGTGTGTCAAAGGCTTTTACTTCGTCATCACCGCTGATTGTTACTGTTATTTCATCATTTCCCTTGACACAGAGGCTCATAACCTCAAAAATCTTTTTAGCATTCGCTTTTTTACCGTTTTTTTCAATATAAATCTCCGAGTTGAATTTTTTTGCCTCTGTTGCAAGAATTCCTGCAGGTCTTGCGTGAATACCGTTTTCGTCTTTAATCTTGTGACTGATTGTTAACATACCTATCTCCTTTCGAAAGTCTGAGAGAAAATTGCACAGATTGTGCCGATTTACGACTGTGGTGTACTTTGTGTACATAAAGGAGTAAAACAGTGCAAGATGTGTAATTTTATTCAGACTTCTCTCAAAAAAAATTGATAAACATATTGTTTACCAATCTTTTTAAATTATTAATTTAATTCATCTATTCCTTTAAAGGTATAACCCATATCTTTCCATTTTGTTATTAATTCATCTAAAATTTCACAATTCGTTTTTGATGTGCTGTGAAGAAGAACAACTGCTCCGGGATGAATTCTTGTTAAAAGCTTTGAAAATGCTTCTTCTTTTGTTGGCTGTTTGTTTTCGAGCCAGTCTACATACGCAAGTGACCAGAAAACCGTTTTATACCCCATTGACTTTGCCATTGTAAGATTTTCTTCGCTGAATTTGCCCTGTGGAGGTCTGTAGAATTTAAGCATATCTGTGCCTGTTATTTCTTTGTATTTATTTTCAAGTTTTGTGAGTTCATCAGAAAATGCCTCAACTGTTGAAATTGCTGACATATCAGGATGTGAAAAGGTGTGGTTGCCAACTATATGCCCTTCTGCTACCATTCTTTTAACAATTTCAGGCTGAGTGTCCAGATAATTTCCAACCAGGAAAAACGCACCTTTTACATTGTGTTTTTTTAATGTGTTTAATATAGACTCCGTATATCCGTTTTCATAGCCTGCATCAAAGGTTAAATAAATAACCTTTTCATTCTCATCACCAACATAATATGAATTGTACTGTTTCAAAGCATCTTTTGATGCATTTCCTGTTGGTGTTTTTCCGTTTTCTTTATAGCTTAATCCCCAGTCGTTAGTACCTGTATTGCTGAATGTTGCCTGCAGGCTTCCGTTTCCAATCATTATAAATGTGCATACCAGAGCAGCAGCTATACACATAAACTTCATAAGCTTTTTTCTTGTAAATACAAATATCATTTATTGCCTTCCCCTTCTTTATTCTCTTGTTACATACTATTGAAAAAAAGCAAAATATATGCTATAATTTTATAATCTTATGAAAAGGGAAGTATTATGATTTTATTAAGTGCATCTAAAATTTCAAAGAGCTTTGGCATTACCGAAATACTAAAAGATATTTCTTTTTCGGTAAACAGCGGAGGAAAAATAGGCATACTTGGTGTTAACGGTGCAGGGAAAAGTACACTCTTTAACATTCTTTGCGAAGAGCTTTCTCCTGATGAGGGAACAATTTACAAGTCCGCAGACCTTAAAATCTGCCACGTTAAACAGCAGATTGAATGTCACAGCAGCAAAACTCCTTACGAAACCGTACTGGAGTCTTTTGAGCATATAACAGATATTGAAAAACAGCTTGCTGTATATGAAAAAGAAATGGCTGAAAATCCTACAGATGAGCTTATTCAAAAGCACCACAACTTAAATCAGCTTTATATAGACGAAGGCGGCCTTACCTATAAATCTATGATTACCTCTGCTTTAAACGGACTTGGTATTGAAAACGAACTTTTCCATATTCCAATGAGCAGTTTAAGCGGTGGTCAGAGAACAAAGGTTGCGCTTGCTAAAATTCTTTTACAGAAATCTGACATTCTTCTTCTTGACGAGCCTACAAACCACCTTGACATAAAAGCTATAACCTGGCTTGAAGGCTTTTTGTCATCATACAGCGGAGCAATACTCCTTGTAACTCACGACAGATATTTTTTAGACAGCGTTACCAATAAAATTTTTGAAATTGAACACCACAAGCTTAAAGAATATAACGGAAATTACTCCGATTATGTTAAACAAAAAGACGAAATAAGAAAAGCCGAGCTTAAGGATTACACATTAAAAGCCAAAGAAATAAAAAGGCTTGAAGGTATTATTGCACAGCAAAGGCAATGGAACAGAGAAAAAAACATAAAAACCGCAGAAAGCAAGCAAAAGGTTATAGACCGTATTGAAGAAACTATGGTCAAGCCTGAAAAAACTCTTGACTCTCTCGCCTTTAAATTCAACTTAGCCGAAGAATGTGCAAATGATGTTTTAACCGGCGAAAGTCTTTCAAAAGGCTTTGGGGATAATCTTCTTTTTGCTAATGTAAACATAGATATCAAAAAAGGTGAAAAGGTTTTCCTTTTAGGTGAAAACGGTTCAGGGAAAACAACACTTTTTAATATTATTATGGGTAGGCTTAAGCCTGACAGCGGGAAAATAAAAATCGGTCCGAGAGTTAAGGTTTCATACTATGACCAGACCCAAAGCACCCTTAATTTATCAAACACAATTTTTGATGAAATTTCAGATACCTACCCTGCTATGGACAACACTGCCATAAGGTCAGCCTTAGCTGTATTTTTGTTTAAGGGTGAAGATGTGTTTAAAGAAATTTCAACCTTAAGCGGCGGCGAAAGAGCAAGAGTTTCTCTTTGCAAGCTTATGCTTTCAAAAGCAAACTTTTTATTCCTTGACGAGCCTACAAACCATCTTGACATTCCATCAAAAGAAGCACTTGAAAATGCACTTTTAAGCTACAACGGAACACTTTTTATTATCTCCCACGACAGATATTTTATAAATAAGCTTGCAACTAAAATTTATGAGATTTCAAAAGACGGAGAAAAGTGTGTAAACGGAAGCTATGACTACTATCTTTCATTCAACAAAAGACAAAATGAATTAAATGCAGTTAAAGAAGAAAAGGAAATAAAGGGTCTGGATTTCAAACAACAAAAAGAGCTTGAATCTGCAAAAAGAAAATTAAGGACAAAAATTACGAAATTAGAAGAAACTATTTCTCAGAAAGAAGAAGAAAAGGCTGAAATTGAGGCACAGCTTTCAATGCCTGAAAACGCATCTGATTTTACACTTCTTTCAGAACTTACAGCAAAGCTTGAAGAAATAGACACTCAGCTTATGGAAGCTATGGAAGAATGGGAATCAACCCAAAACGAACTGGAGGAAAAAGAAAAATTATGAAAAGCTACACATACTCACCAAAGGGCGTATGCTCAATGAAAATTACTTTTGATGTTGATGAAAACGATATAGTATCCAACATTAAATTCACAGGCGGATGCAACGGCAATACACAGGGTGTTGCAAGCCTTGCAAACGGGAGAAAAAAGGACGAGCTTATAAGCTTGTTAAGCGGTATTAAGTGCGGTTTCCGCCCTACCTCCTGTCCCGACCAGCTTGCAGAAGCACTCAAGGAGATATAATATAACAAACATAGAGTCAGCATCTAAGTTCTATCCATACACCGCAGACTGTCTGCCTAAAACCTATCTTGAATACACCATACTTTGTAAATTAATGAACTTAAAATAACAGCTAACCTTTTCGGGTTAGCTGTTTTCTATTTTTCTTCGTACTTCCTGCATTCTTAAGTCAAGCTCTGCAGAAACTTCTGCACATTCATAAAGTTCTTTTGCCATATCCTCTGTGAACTCATTCTCTTTTTTATACCTGAGCTGATGTTCAAGTGATGCCCAGAAATCCATTGCAATTGTTCTGAGCTGTATTTCTGCTTTCATTATCTTTTTTTCATCAGCAAGAAAGATTGGTATTGCTACTATAAGATGAAGGCTCCTATATCCGTTTGGCTTTGGATTTTTTATGTAGTCCTTCATTTCAATCAGTGTTATGTCATCCTGTTTTAAGAATGCATTAGCAAGAGTATATACATCTTCAGGAAGATTACATATAACTCTTATTCCTGCCACATCATAAAGGTTTTCTTCTACTGCATCCAAAGTAAACTCCAGATTTCTTCTCTTTAGCTTTTCCTCTATGCTTATGGGTGATTTAAGCCTTGTTTTAATCGTACTTATTGGGTTATGGTCCTTTTCAACAGAATACTGCTCATTTAAAACATTGAACTTTGTTTCTATCTCCATCATAGCACACTTGTAATAACTCATCAGCTTTAAATATGGCTTTGAGTGTTCATATATCTTTTCAAGTATCTTTTCTTTCATTTTTCTCCTTATACAACATAAGGGCGGATAACATCCGCCCCCATTTTCCATTTTACATTGTCAATTTTCAATTAGTACATTCCGCCCATTGGTGGTGCAACCGGTGCTGCAGGCTCAGGAGCAGGCTGGTCAGCAACAAGGCTTTCTGTTGTAAGAATCATTGCCGCAACAGATGCCGCATTCTGGAGTGCAGAACGGGTAACCTTTGCAGGGTCTACAATACCAGCTTTAATCATATCCTGATATTCTTCAATTAAAGCATTAAAGCCTATACCTTTTTCACTTGCCTTAATTTTGTCTACGATTACCGCACCCTCAAGACCTGCGTTTGCCGCAATCTGTTTAACAGGCTCCTCAAGTGCTTTTTCTATTACCTGCATACCTGTTTTTTCGTCACCTGATGCATTTTTAATTAATTCGTCAAGTGCAGGTATTGCATTGATATATGCCGTTCCACCGCCGGGAACAATTCCTTCTTCAACTGCCGCTCTTGTTGCAGCGAGAGCATCTTCAATTCTTAACTTTTTATCTTTCATTTCGGTTTCCGTTGCCGCACCAACTTTAAGAACAGCAACACCGCCTGACATTTTTGCAAGTCTTTCCTGGAGTTTTTCTCTGTCAAAATCAGAAGTTGTTGTTTCAATCTGTGACTTAATCTGTGCAACTCTGCCTTTGATAGCTTCCTTGTCGCCCATACCATCAACAATGATTGTGTTTTCTTTCTGGATTACAACCTGTCTTGCTCTGCCAAGCTGGAAAATCTGTGCTTCTTTAAGGTCAAGACCAAGTTCTTCTGAAATAACTTCGCCACCTGTTAAAATTGCGATATCTCTGAGCATTTCTTTTCTTCTGTCGCCAAAGCCCGGAGCTTTAACAGCAACACAGGTAAATGTACCTCTTAATTTATTAACAACAAGTGTTGCCAATGCTTCACCTTCAATGTCTTCAGAAATTATAACAAGCTTTCTTCCCTGCTGAACAATCTGTTCGAGTAATGGGAGAATTTCCTGAATGTTGCTGATTTTCTTATCTGTGATTAAAATGTATGCGTCATCAATAACAGCTTCCATTTTGTCTGTATCTGTTACCATATAAGGTGAAATATAGCCTCTGTCAAACTGCATACCTTCAACAACTTCTACCAATGTTTCAGCTGTTTTTGATTCTTCAACAGTAATAACACCATCGTTTGTAACCTTTTCCATCGCGTCTGCAATAAGCTTTCCGATTGTTTCGTCTGCTGATGAAACTGCCGCAACTCTTGCAATATCTTCTTTACCGTCAACCTTTTTGCTGTTTGCAATAATTGCTTCAACAACCTTATCTACAGCCTTCTGCATACCTCTTTTTAAAATCATAGGGTTTGCGCCTGCAGCAACATTTTTAAGACCTTCTCTTACGATTGCCTGAGCAAGAAGTGTTGCAGTTGTTGTACCGTCACCTGCAACATCATTTGTCTTTGTTGAAACTTCTTTTACAAGCTGTGCTCCCATATTTTCAAATGGGTCTTCAAGCTCGATTTCCTTTGCGATTGTAACACCGTCGTTTGTGATTAACGGTGAACCAAATTTCTTGTCAAGTACCACATTTCTGCCTTTAGGACCAAGTGTTACTTTAACTGTGTCTGCTAATTTATTTACACCTCTTTCAAGGCTTTTTCTGGCTTCTTCGCCGAATAAAATGTCTTTTGCCATAAAAAATTACTTCCTTTCTTTAAATTAAAGTACAACTGCTAAAATATCACTCTGCTTTAAGATTGTATATTCTTCGCCTTCAAATTTAACTTCTGTACCTGCATACTTGCTTGTGATTACTTTATCGCCAACCTTAACTTCCATAACCACTTCTTTACCGTCAACAACTCCGCCAGGACCTACTGCTACAACTTCAGCAATCTGTGGCTTTTCTTTTGCAGAACCTGTAAGAATAATACCGCTTGCGGTTTTCTCCTCTGCCTCTACCATCTTTATAACAACTCTGTCTGCTAATGGTTTAATATTCATTAACGACGCCTCCTTTATAATTTTATATTTAGCACTCAACACCTGCGAGTGCTAACAAGGTATATTTTACCACCTTTGATTTATTTGTCAAGTGTTTTCACAATTTTTTTATTCTTTATACTCAATTCCCATATAATCATATGCAAGCTTTGTTGCAACTCTGCCTCTTGCAGTTCTGCTTATAAAGCCCATCTGCAACAGATATGGCTCACACACATCCTCGATTGTATGCCCTTCTTCGCCGATTGATGCGGCGATGGTTTCAAGACCAACAGGCCCTCCTGCAAAATGTTTTATAATGGTATTTAAGATTTTTCTGTCTATATTATCAAGACCTAATTTGTCAACCTCCATCATATCAAGAGCCGCATCTGCAATCTCTTTTGTTATGACTGAGTTTGATTTAATCTGTGCATAGTCTCTTACTCTTTTTAAAAGTCTGTTTGCAATTCTGGGTGTACCTCTTGAACGGACTGCAATTTCTTTTGCTCCGCTTTCTTCAATAACCACATCAAGAATTGAGGCAGACCTTTTTATTATGCTTGTTAATTCCTCTTCTGTATACATTTCAAGTCTGCTGATAAATCCAAATCTGTCACGAAGAGGCGATGAAAGCATACCTGCTCTTGTTGTTGCACCTATTAAAGTAAATTTTGGAAGTGCAACTCTTACAGTTTTTGCAGAAACTCCTTTTCCATACACAATATCAATAACAAAGTCTTCCATTGCAGGGTAAAGTATTTCTTCAACACTTCTGTTAAGTCTATGAATTTCATCTATAAATAATACATCGTTTTCTGTGAGATTTGAAATAATTGCCGCAAGGTCGCCAGGTCTTTCAATTGCAGGACCTGATGTTATTCTTATATTAACCCCCATCTCGTTTGAGATAATTCCGGCTAATGTTGTTTTTCCAAGCCCGGGAGGTCCGTATAAAAGAATATGGTCGAGGGCTTCCCCTCTCATTTTTGCAGCCTCAATGAAAATTTTAAGGTTTTCTTTTGCCTTTTCCTGTCCCACATACTCATCTAAATTTCTTGGTCTTAAGGAAACCTCTATATCTTCATCATCTGTTGTATATGTAGATGTTATAATTCTATCTTCCATATTTTTACCTCTTCATTAGATTTTTAAGGGCAACGCCGATAATATCTTCAACAGTTCCTGTTAAGCCTGCAACAGCCTTTTTTGCCTCAGATGGTGAATATCCCAGTACCATTAAAGCCTCAACCGCCTCGTCGTTAACCTCAAGGCTCTGGCCTGCTGATACACTTTCAGGGATTTCAACCGCTCCGTCTTTGTTAATTTTATCCTTTAATTCCAGAATTATACGAGCAGCAAGCTTTGGTCCAACTCCCTGCGCCTTTGTTATGGTTTTTGTATCGCCTGTTGCTACAGCTATAACAAAGCTCTGAGGGTTTACCGAAGAAAGAATTGTTGCACCAACCTTTGGTCCTACCCCAGAAACAGATATTAACAGCTCAAATACTGAAAGTTCTTCTCTTGTATAAAAGCCATAAAGCTCCATAATATCCTCTTTAACATTAAGATATGTGTAAAGGGTTACTGTTTCACCAAGGTCAGGGAGCTTTCCTATTGTGTTTGTTGTTGTACTGATTTTATATCCTACCCCGCCTGCCTCAAGTACAACAAAGGGGTAGTTTTTATATGTGAGTGTTCCTTTTATATAAGCGTACATTAAATTACACCAATCCTAACTGATTTGATAATGCCGAAGAGTTTGCATGGCATATGGCAACCGCCAATGCATCTGCAGTATCGTCGGGCTTTGGTACTTCTTTAAGCTTTAAAAACATTTTAACCATCTGCTGAACCTGATTTTTGTCTGCTCTGCCATATCCTACAACTGCCTGTTTTATCTGTAAAGGTGTATATTCTGCAATTTTAAGGTTCATATTTGCTGCCGCAAGAATTATTACTCCCCTTGCGTGACCTACTGCTATTGCTGTTTTTACATTTGAATTGAAAAACAGTTCTTCTACTGCAACAACATCAGGCTTAAAGGTTTCTATAAGCTGAGTAAGGGAATCATATATAAGTTTAAGTCTTTTTGATAGGGGTATATTTGCCTCTGTGGTTATTTTGCCGTAATCTATAACAGACATTTTCCCGCCCTCGTATCTGATTACCCCATAACCCACAATAGCATATCCGGGATCTATTCCAAGTATTATCATACCTTGTCTCCTACGAAAAAAACCTGCAAGCAAATAACCTTGCAGGCTTCTGTTTTACAAATTACGCTTGTCTTCCTTAACCTTCATTAACGCATCTGTTAATGAGGTTTCAAGACCGTTCATTGTTTTAACAACATACTCTTTTGTTGCCATTCTCATATTTCTTGCATCGTTCTGAGCAGCTTCCATAACCTTCATAGCCTCTTCCTGAGCTAACTTTGTGATTTCGTGTTCTGAAACCATAACATTAACCTTATCTGTTGCGTTTTTAATTATATTATCTGCTTCTTTCTGTGCTTCTGCCATAATTCTCTGTCTGTCTTCGATTAAATATTTAGCCTGTTTAAGCTCATCAGGGAACTTTAATCTGATTTCCTGAATAGTTGCTAAAAGCTCTTCCTTATCAACAATCCCCTTTGATGTGAAAGGAATTTTGAATGAATTATCAATCGTTTCTTCTACCATACCGATGAGATCTAAAATATCCACAGTACTTCCCCCTTATTTTAACTTATTTTTTATTCGTTCAATCAAGCTGTCTGGCACAAGACCTGTAAGGTCTCCGCCAAGTCGTCCAACCTCTTTAACAATACTTGAGCTTAAATATGAATACTCTTTGTTACACATCATAAACAAAGTTTCGAGTTCAGGCTCAATTTTCTTATTCATAAGAGCCATCTGGAATTCATATTCAAAGTCAGACACCGCTCTTAAGCCTTTTATAAGAACCTTTGCATTTTCCTTTATGGCAAACTCTGCCAGAAGACCTGTAAAGGTTTTTACTTCAACATTTTTAATATGGTTAGTTACACTTTTAACAATTTCAACTCTTTCATCTATTGAAAAGAGAGGTGTTTTCTGGCTGTTAATTGATACAGTCACAATAACCTTGTCAAAAATCTGTGCACTTCTCTCGATTATATCGAGATGACCGTTTGTAATGGGATCAAAGCTTCCCGGATAAACCGCAATTTTCATAAACTACTCTCCGTTTGTCTGTATAAAGTTATATAAACTCTTCCGTATTTTGCCTGTCTGATGATTTCAAATCCGTCATACTCTCCTGCAACATACTCCGTTTCCAGAACAACAACAGAGTCCTCTTTAAGAACCTTTGAGATTTCAGCAAACACTTTATCCTCAATGCCTTTGTTGTAAGGTGGATCTAAAAATACAATATCGTACTTCTTATGGGCCGAGCTTAAGAATTTTTCAAAAGCTGTGAAATGTACTTTTGCTTTTTCTTCAAGTCTTGTTTTTCTTAAGTTACGGATGATGCAGTCGTATGCTTTTTTTCCGTTATCCACAAAGTCCGCCTCAATTGCGCCTCTGCTTAATGCCTCTATTCCAAGACCTCCCGTACCTGCAAACAAATCAAGCACAACCGCCTCTTTAAGATATGGATAAAGAATTGAAAACAATGATTCTTTAACCCTGTCAAGTGTTGGTCTTGTGTCTTCACCATCGGGTGAAAAAAGCTGATGTCCTTTTGCGAGTCCTGCTATTACGCGCATAGTACCCCCATAAAATAATATTATACATATATATTTTATAATATATAAAAAATTTGTCAATAGTTAATTTAAAATTTTATGAATTTTTTCATTAAAATATTCTTTTTTCACTATAAAATTCAAAAGTTTTCGTTCATTTTCTGTTATTAAAAGCTTTTTATCTGTAAGAAGATTTACCGCCTCCGTAGTTTTCTCAAGAATTTCCATATCAGGCTCACCAAAAATGCCTTTTATTTCAGGAAGTCCGCTTTGTCTGCTTCCAAAAAAGTCACCTGGACCTCTCATTTTAAGATCCTGTTCGCTTATATAGAAACCGTCTGACGATTTTTCGATTACTTTGAGTCTTTCAATTGTCTGCATATTGCCTGTTTTTGCAAACATAAAGCAATAAGACTGTCTTTCGCCTCTGCCTACTCTTCCCCTTAGCTGATGAAGCTGTGACAGACCAAATCTTTCTGCATTTTCTATAATCATTACCGTTGCATTCGGAACATCTACCCCTACCTCTACAACAGTTGTTGAAACAAGCACATCAAATTCCTTTTTCTTAAAGCTGTCCATCACCTTTGTTTTTTCAGCATCCTTCATTTTACCGTGAAGAAGACCGACTCTCACATTTTCAAGGCTGTTTTCAAGCTCTTTTGCAAACTGAGTTGCCGATTTAAGGTCAAGCTCTTCGTTTTCCTCTACAAGAGGGCACACAACATACGCCTGTCCACCCTGATTTATCTGTTCCTTAACAAAGCCATATGCTTTTGTTCTGTAGCCTTCATTTAAAAGATAAGTTTTAATTTTCTGTCTTCCGGGCGGAAGCTCATCTATTACAGAGGGGTTTAAATCTCCGTAAAGGACTAAAGAAAGCGTTCTTGGAATTGGTGTTGCTGTCATAACTGCTAAATGTGGATTATCTCCTTTTTCTATAAGCTTAACTCTTTGATTTACACCAAATCTGTGCTGTTCATCACATATTACATAGCCTAAATTTTTAAATATTACATTATCCTCTATAACAGCGTGAGTGCCGATTAAAATATCAATTTCACCGTTTTCAAGTCTTTGGCAGATAAGCTCTTTATTTTTCTTTGTGACTGATGATGTAAGGCACTCTATTTTAAATTCAGGAAGCATTTTGGTAAATGTACTTAAATGCTGTTTTGCAAGTATTTCCGTTGGTGCCATAACAGTTGCCTGATATCCGTTTTTCACTGCTAAATATGCCATTATAACAGCAATAACTGTTTTTCCTGAGCCAACATCTCCCTGAATGAGTCTTTTTGATGCCTTGCCTGAAATCAGGTCTTGCTTTACCGCATCAACAACCTTCTTTTGTGCATATGTAAGTGAAAAAGGCAGACTATTTTCAAATTTTTCTGTGCTTATATCATTAAAAACTATACCCTTTTCTTTTTCCTTTCTTCTGAGCATCTTCATGGCAGTCTGGAACAGGAAAAATTTTTCAAATGCGAAGCGTTCTCTTGCTTTTATAAGACTTTCTTCATTTTCAGGAAAGTGTATGTTTTTTGTTGCATCATACACGTTTAAAAGGTTGTATTTCTTCTCAAGGCTTTCAGGAATAAATGATACAAGGGCAGACATTCCTATCTCAAGTGCTGATTCCTGTGCTGACATAAAGCTTTTCTGTGAAACAGGCATAATGCCATGATATACAGGAATTATTTTGCCTGTATATTTCCCCTCTTTTTCCATTGACTCTACTACAGGATTAACCATCTCAAGTCCTGATTTACCTTTGCTTATTTTACCGTAAAAGGTATATGTTTCATCATATTTCAAGGCTTTGTCTATGTATTTCTGATTATACCAGCAAAGAATTATTTCACCTGTGTCATCTGCAACAGTTGTTCTTGTTATGGTAAGACTTTTTCTTACCCTCATTACCCTTACAGGGGAAGTTATTTTTGCTTTGATGCAAACGCTTTCACCGACTGTAAGGTTTTCGATATAGCTTACTGTTCCTCTGTCTTCATATTTTGATGGAAGATAGCTTAATAAATCATACACAAAATTTATGCCTTTTTTATAGAACTGCTCTGCTTTTTTAGGGCCAATTCCCTTAAGCTCAGTTATTGGCATATTCATAATATTCATAAGCTATCTCCTTTCATTATCTTGTTGCATCTGCCACACCTTTATTAATCATCAGAAGAATACACCTTTTGCCTGTTCTTTGATTTCTTTTGAAGCAACGAAAGGTATTCTTGTTGTGTATCCGTTTTTAGCTGCTACAATCATCTTTGTAGGCCACGCAAAAACATCTTTATTCCATTCGTTGATTGTATCGTTATAAAGTTCTCTTGCGGCTGTTATTTCTCTCTGGAGATACATATTCTGCTGCATTGCATCTGCAATTTCACGATGTGCAGCAAGGTCAGGATAACTTTCTACTGCAACATTGATGTTTCTTGAAATGTTTTCAATCTGTCCCTCAACCTCATTACGCACTTCGTCCTGATCTGCTGAATTTCCCGTTCTGTATTTAGCGATGTTTTCAAACGTGCTCTTATCTAAATCAATTGCTTTATCAAGAAGACGGGCACAGTTTTGAAGAACCATAACTCTCTGTTCGAGGAAATTGTCTATCTGTGATGCATTTCTCTGAATTTTCTGTTGCAGTTGGTCAAAATGCTTCTGAGCACTTGTTTTCATAAACAGAAAAACAAGTCCGGGTATAATTCCGCACACCCATAAAGCTATTTCAAAAATCTTTGAGCCTACCCCTACTTCTGCAGGTATTTTTTTTACGATTACATTTGTGTCGAGGCCTTCTTCTCTAACCTCCGGATTAAGTTCGTCTAATAAATTTGCCATTTTTATTTCTCCTTTTCTTTAGTTTTTATAAACATACACAAGTCGTTTCTGATTGCCATAATGCTGCCTGATTCAGTTTCTTTCTGCTTTGCAACATAGAAATTATTTTCTCTTGTCAGAGGCATATATTCATCCCAGGGCACTGACACATTATGATATCTTCCGTCTCCGCCCAGCACAGGAATAACATCTACTCTTTTTTCAATATCATAAGAATAAGCGGTAATACAGGTTTCATCTATGTTATTATCAGACCTTACAAAGCTTGATTTTAAAATTGCCTGTGTCTTTGTGTCAGGATGCACCATATACTGTTTGTCTGCCACATTTGCAAGTGCCTCACATTCTTTTAATGAATACAACCCAGAATAATCAGGAATAGGTTTTAAAGAATGTACAGGTCTTTCCTGACAGGCAGGGATTGCCCATACAGGTGCAAAATCAAAATATACCGCCCTGAAAAATTCTATGTTGCGGCTTATAAAGCTATCCCTGATAATGTCAAAGGAATAGGAATGATAAATACTTGAAATTAAATTAATTGCTCTGCCCTGACTGTGTGCAGATACGATTTTATTCATTCTTTTTATCTTGATGAAATTAAAGTCGTCTCCATATCCTGTTTTGGACAAAAGCAGGTCTACCATATTTGTCTGTGCCAAAGGTGTAAAGAGAGTTCTGAACTGAACTTCATCTGTTCTGTCAAGTGCATCAAAAAGAACCTCAAAATCTGTATTTGACATACTTGTAAAATCATCATTCTCTCTTATGGCTTTGTCAGTAAGGCGTTTAAGCTTTTTTTCTCCATGCTTAACATATCTTTCAACATCCTTTTCGCTTTTTCTGTCAAGATGTGTAGCATCACGACTGAATGACAGTTCAGGTCCGCTTTGTGAACCATAACTTAGCATTACCTGTGTACTGTAATATGGTTTCGGCTTTACAACGCTTGCGTGCAATTTCTGTGTTTTTGTTCTGGTTCTTAAATATCCCTTACTGTCTCTGTATGTTTCAGTCCAGGAAATAGTCTTATAGCCATGATAGGTTTCAGTACCCATTGTATGTATAACTTTATTTTCAAACAGGAATGGATTTTCGTTGTATTCGCCTGATAAAACATCTATTGTAGATTCTTCACCATCATTCTCAGTTGAAAAGTCATAGTTGATTTTCATATCTGCTTCTTTGTCGGCTGAAAAGTGCTCGTCAAAAGAAAGCATAGGTAATGTTTCCTGGATAAGATTAAGCCCATCTCTGTCTGTGAACAAATCATTAAGCGGTTTCATTTGATTTTGTGCAATATTAAGCAGTTCTTCCGCCTTGCTGTCTGCAGTTTCAAGGTCATTTCGAAGTGTCCTGATTTTTGGTGTGGTTTTTAATATTACAACAGGAATAAGCACTACTGTTATAATCATTAAAACTCTTATAAACCGCCAGAAATTCAGAGTCTTTTTTAAATTTGCAGCATTTTCTTTATACTCATTGTATTTACTGACAGTTTTTCTGTTTTCTTCAACATCAACACCTGACTTCTCAACTGTTCTTTCAAAAAACTTATTGATATTTTCAATATGGAGGTTTCTTAATCTGGTTTCATATTCTTCCAAAGGATTGTATAACAAAGAATTCATATTATCCCTCCTTTCTAGACATTTTATCACATTTTTCTGCTTATGTAAATAAAAAAACAAACCCTGAGAATGAGAAGCATCCTTAAGGACACTTGGCAAAATCTCAGGGCTTGTTAAAATTATTCGCAGTCTTCGCAGCCTTCACACCCGCCGCAGCAACCAAAATCAAGTTTGATTTCTTCTCCGCAGTTAGGGCAGATTACAGGTTCGTCTGAGTCTAAAAGCTCACCGTCGATAAATACGCTGTCTCCGCAGTTGTCGCATGAGAATTCGTATACATCGTCATCTTCATCAAAGTCATAGTCGTCTTCGTCGTCAAAGTCGTAGTCTTCTTCGTCATCATAAACATACTCTTCAACTTCGCCTAAATCGTGGTCGATTTCATCAACCTTTTCGTCAAGCTCGTCAACATAATCTTCAAGGTCTTCAACTCTTTCAGCTAATTCGTTTACCATTTCGATAAGCTTTAAGATAACCTTTGTTTCTTTTTTGCTTTCGTCTAATTCAAGACCTTCTGTGAGTCCGTTTAAATATGAAGCAGTTTCTTTTAATGTACCCATTAAAATTCTCCTTTCTTATGCTCTTTCCATATATTCGCCTGTTCTTGTATCAACTCTGATCATATCATTTTCGTTGATAAAGAGCGGAACCATAATTGTTGCACCTGTTTCAAGTGTTGCAGGCTTTGTTGCACCTGTAGCTGTATCGCCTTTAACACCTGGCTCTGTTTCTGTAACTAAAAGTTCAACAAAGTTTGGTGGTTCGATACCGAAAACATTGCCTTTGTATGAAAGGATTTTACAATCCATATTTTCTTTAACAAACTTAAGTGCGTCACCAACCTGGTCTGCAGAAATAGGCATCATATCGAATGTTTCGTTATCCATAAAGTAGTAGAGATCGCCGTCTACATAAGAGAACTGCATATCTCTTCTGTCAATGTGAGCCTTTTCACATTTTTCTGTTGGTCTGAATGTTTTTTCAACAACACCGCCTGTAATAACATTTTTGAGCTTTGTTCTAACGAAAGCTGCACCTTTACCAGGCTTTACATGCTGAAATTCAACTATCTGATATACATTTCCTTCAAATTCAAATGTAATACCGTTTCTAAATTCACCTGCTGATATCATAAGTATTAATCCTCCAATAATTTATTCTCTATTTATTCTATACTATATTTACAAAAATTTCAAGTCTTTTTTACAATATTATAAGCTCTTTAGGTGTATTTTGTAAACTTTCTGCACCATTCTTTGTTACAAACACTGTATTTTCTATTCTCACACCAAATTTTTCGGGTATGTAAATTCCCGGCTCTACTGTTACCACATCTCCTTCTTCAAGAACCGCATCGCTGTTTTGGGAAAGGTTTGGATACTCGTGAATTTTAAGACCTACACCATGACCTGTGCTGTGAACAAAGTATTCTCCAAAGCCATTTACCGCAATAATATCTCTTGCAAGCTTGTCTATCTCCTTTGCAGAAGCACCTGCCCTTATTTCTTTCTGGGTTTCGTTCTGTGCAATATGGACTACCTCATAAACAAGTGCCATTTCTTCGTCTATATCACCAAGGGCTACAGTTCTTGTCATATCGCTGTGATAGCCATTATATGTTGCACCGAAATCCATTGTTATGAAATCGCCTTTTTTAAGCTTGTAATCCGACGGCACGCCATGGGGCATACAGGTATTTACTCCGCCTATGCAGATTGTATCAAAGGAGGGCTTTTCGCTACCCTTTAATGCCATAATATAATCAAGTCTTGCAGCTATTTCCTTTTCGGTCATACCCTCATCTATAAAGGTTAATATTTCAAGAAATGCCTCATCTGCTATCTGTGCCGCTTTTTTAAGATGCTCAATTTCATTGGAAGTTTTCTTTCTTCTGAGCATATCCAAATTTATATCAAGGCACTCTGCTTTAATTCCTGAACTCTTGAAAGCTTCGTATTTTTTATAGCTTATATCAGGCTTAAACATAATACTGATATTATTCTCTTTAAAATATTCACTATGCTTTAAACAGTTTACTATTTCAAAACCCGATGTTTCTCTTGAAGCAGAGGTTATATATCTGCCATCTGTTAAAATTATCTTTCTTTCGGCGGATATGAGTACAGCTCCCTCGCCTGTAAAGTCTGCAAAATATTTCATATCCTCAGGCTCAGTTAAATAAGCAAAATATCCGTCTTTTAAATACGATATTAATTTATCAGTCATCTTATCCCCTCAAGTATTCTTTTATAGGTTAATGAGTCTGTATCCTGTGTTCCCGGTGATTCGCAGATTATAACAGGAGTAAGGTTTTTCTTTGCTATAACCTCTGCAAATGGGTCAAAGGCAGGACCAAAGGAATTATCGTCATAAACAATGTGCTTTTTCTCTCCCCCTGCTGAAAATTCTATTCTTGTAAAATGAACATGGAAGTTCTTGCCTCTTTCTTCGCCAAGCTCGTTTTTTATTTTATTGCAGATGCTTTCAAAATCTGTCACAGTATTAAGAGAACCCATTTCTCTTGCGTTTACATGACCGAAATCTATACAGGGCATCAAAATTTCGTCTGCTTTGCAAAGCTCTATAACCTCGTCAACTGTTCCAAGCTGATTTATTTTCCCCATTGTTTCAGGGCATATTCTTATATGTCCGAGATTTTCCGCCTTTGCGGCATCAACAGCTCTTTTTATAGTATCTTTTGCAAGCTCCATTGCATCATCCCTTGAGATTTTCGCACAGGAGCCTGAATGTACAACTATTCTTGTCGCTCCCATATAATCTGCTGCACGAAGAGTGCTTAAAATATAATTTATGCTGTTATCTCTTTTTTCTTTTTCCACAGAGGAAAGGCTTATAAAATAAGGAGAATGAACACTCAATGCTATACCATTTTCCTTAGCATTGCCTCCAAGCTCTCTTGCTGTTTTTTCTGTTATTTTAACACCCTTACTGCATTGGTATTCATATGCGTTAAGACCTATTTCATTAAGCCATTTCGGCATTTCTACAGAGGATTTAAGTCCTCTTGCATAAAAGTTGTCAGGATTACCTGCAGGTCCGAATTTAATCATTTTTTGTATCCTTTCATAACCAAATTTTCCATCATTCTTTTAAATTTTATGAATTTATTTTCTTTATCACAGATAGGCGAAACAAGAATTGTTGTCATATTCTGTCTGTTACCGCCCCATACATCTGTGAAAATCTGGTCACCAACTACAGCGATTTCCTTGTTTTCAAGCTTTAATTTTTCTATTGCAAGGAGAAAAGGTCTTGCTGATGGTTTGTTACCGTCACAAACGAAATCAAGCTCAACTTCTTCTGCAAAGCTTTTTGCTCTTTCATATATATTATTGGAAACAATACAGGCTTTAAAACCATTGTCCTTTATTTTTTTAACAAATTCTTTTGCTCTGTCGTCTGCGTGAGTGTGTGGAACAACAAGTGTGTTGTCTATATCTAAAATAAAGCCTTTTATACCCTTTTCTTTTAAAAGGTCAAGGTCTATATCTTCTATTTTTTCATATAATAAATCAGGATATAATTTTTTCATAACATTTCTCCTAAACCAGTTTTTATTATTTTATCACAAATAAAGTTTCTTTGCAATAAGCGAGGTGGTTAAAATAGAAATACACGCATATTTTAAAGACACTCCCACAGAAAGAGAGAAAAGCAATATTGATTATGTCGTTTGCAGAGAAAACCTGAAAAACTATTGCTTTGCCACCCCTGACGATATTACAGACACCGACAAAGAGTATATTGTTCTTTCTTTTTTAAGAAAGGATTTTTCTCCTTATCTTCCGATTAAGATGCTTGAATTTTTCCTTGATAAATACTCTCACCTGAACAAAAAAATATTAACAGAACTTTATTTTTACTGTATTGACATCAACCTTTCAACAGGCGAAAAAAACATTATTTCTCTTAATCAGGCTAATATGAATTCTTTTACATACCAAAGCAGGATTTTTTATTATGACACCGACGATATTTTTTATTATACCTATGAAAACGACGGACTTCACATTGTTTGGATTGAAAATACAGAAACAATTACAAATAAGGTTCGTCTTATCGAAAAGAAAGGTTTTAAAGGCATATTTATAAGAGATGTTCCCCTTGCCCTTGACGGCAACTGGGAGGCTCTTTATAAAATTAAACACACACAAAAAGCGGAATAAACAAAGCAGGCAGTGTTGCCTCTCTGCCTGCTTTGTATCATAGTATAAAATATTAATTGACAAAACCCACTTCTCAATTGAATACAATATGTGCAAAAACAGGCATGTACCCAATTGCGCGGCTGAGAATTATCAACGATGACACTTCTCAGTCGCGTTTTTTTTTTAAGATGCTGAATGAGATTGTAAATTATTTTAATGTCTTCTTCTGTTAATCCTTCTGTATTTACCGCTGAATTATGGTTAACATCAAGCAAAAAGTCTGTGGAAACTCCAAACAGGGTTGCAAGCTCCACGATGTATTGAGTTGAAGGCACAGAAATGCCAAGCTCCCATGCATTTACCCCTGAACGGGTTATTCCTATTTTTTTTGCAAGAGCTGTCTGCGTAAGCTTATTTTGTTCACGCAAATACTTAATTTTTTCCGCTATCATCATACCAACCCCCAATATAGTATAAGGTGTCCAAGGTGATATTGCATTATCAAAATGATAATTTAATTTAACAAACTGTCTATTTTATGGTAAAATTGTCTCGAAAAAGATGAATTTATCAATTAAAAGCCAAATTACTTGAATAATTTATATCAAGGCGGAGGGTAGACATGAGCACATATCAGCAGATAGCAGAAATGGCAGGAGTTTCTGTTTTGACAGTGTCAAAAGCATTGTCAGGCAATGCGGAGATAAGCAAAAAGACAAGAGATACAATTTTTCTTTTAGCAAAGCAAATGGGATATTTTGAAAAAAGAAGCAGAAGAAAGCTTTCGTACTCAAAAAATAAGGCAATGCGGATTATTATTCTTTATCCTGAAATCGAAACGGAAAACCTATTAAATGAGATAAACGCATTGATAAAATCGGTAAAACAATATGGCGGTCAGCCCTTGGTGTTTTGTGTGCAGAGGGAAAATGTAACAAAGATTATAAATGAATATATATCCGAAGGTTTTGGTGACGGCTTTATTGTAAAAGGTCTGGATGAAACTGAAAACTTTTCACTGCCTGTTGTTTCGATATCATCAGACATAATCAGAATTCCATACAGCAGTGTTGTACTCGCAGATAACAATGCTGTTGCATATGATGCGGTTAAATATCTAAAGGAACATGGGCACACAAAAATAGGCTATGCAGGAAATGATGATTTAACTATGCTTAAAGCATTCAAATCTGCTTTGCGTAAATGCTCCGTCAGCTACAGCAAGCAACATATATATGAAGCAGATATTGAAGCAAATCTAACAAAGCTGATTAATGACTGCTTGAATAATGAGCTCACTGCGTTGTTTGTACCTGTTCCTGAAACAGCAGGCAGGCTTGTGGGTATGCTTGAAGAAAAGTGTGTAAAAGTTCCCGAAGATATATCGGTTATAACTGTAGGAGGGAGTAGCGAACGGTTGACCTCCTTTGAATTGAATTTTGAACAGATGGCACAATATGCCGCAAAACAGCTTGTTGACGAAATAAAATGCGAACACATGAAAATTGTTCGTTTTATATGTGAACACCAGCTAACAGAAAGAGAGTCTGTAAAGGATATAACAGGGTGACTACCCTGTTATATCCTTTTCTGCAAAATAAGCAGAAATGGCACCATCGGACAGGGCGGTAACTATTTGCCTGAAAGGTTTTGCACGCACATCTCCTGCGGCAAACACACCCTTTAAATTTGTACAGCAGTTTTCGTCTGCCACAATACATCCATCGGCGTCAAGCTCAAGCTGATTTGCAAAAAGGGCAGTTTCAGGATTTCTTCCTATACATATAAATACGCCGTCTGCGATAAGCTTTGTAGTTGCGGAAGTTTTTACATCTTCAAGTATAACAGAAGATAGCTTTTTGTCAAACAGGAATTTTACCACTTTGTGATTAAAATAATATTTTATATTTTCACATCTGGCAAGAGCATCCTTATATATTTTTGTTGCAGTGAAATAGTCTTTTCTGTGAACAATAAATACATTTTTACAGATTTTTGACAAGGCAACTGCCTCCGAAACTGCTGAATTACCTCCGCCTATTACAGCAACTGTTTTATCCTTGAATAACATTCCGTCACAGCTTGCACAGTAGCTTACGCCCTTTCCTGTAAGAAATTCCTCGTGAGGAAGACCCAGCTTTTTGGGAGCTGCACCTGTTGCTATTATAACACATTTTGTCTGAAAACTCATCTCACCGCAGTTAATGTATTTGATTTTACCTCTAAGTTCAACAGAAGTAACCTCTTTATAAACCACCTCTGCACCAAATTTTTGTGCAGAGTTTTTCATTTTAAGACCAAGTGTAAAGCCATCAACACCTTCTTCAAAACCGGGATAGTTGTCTATTTTTGTAGCAAGACACATCTGTCCGCCAAAAGCAAGCTTTTCAAAGATAAGAGTGTCAAGACCTGCTCTTGCACAATAAAGAGCAGAGCAAAACCCTGCAGGTCCGCCGCCTATTATAATAACATCATAAATTTTGTCCATAAAATCACCAAAAAATAGTTTCCACAATTTCGGTTGATTTATACATTTTAATATTTAAATGTTAGGAATATACTTCTCTGCATCTGTATTGATATAATACATTGGAACATTTGGGGACGTGCCTAATTTTGCAAGTTCTTAAAAGAAATATAAACTGACACATATCAAAAGTTGTAAAAACAGGCACGTCCCCAGAACATGATTTCTTCAAGTTTGCTGTTATAATCAGCCTTTGCGACAAACTTTAAACCAAGCTCCTTGTTAAACTGTGACATTGCCTCATCGGTTACCAAATCACCGAACAACTGTGTTAAAATGTTTTTCATACTTTTCTCCTTTCGCACTTTCCTTTTTATGGTGGCAAGTCCCACCTCTGTGCCTTTTATTTGTATTCCGCCAATTAAGGCGGTATTTGTGTATAAAAAAAGCACTCACAAATTAATGTAAATGCTTTAATTATTAAATTAAATATTTATTTTGTGTCCTATGACAAACTAAGTTTTTTTATACCTCTTATCATATCCTCACACACGCTACACTTATAATGGCAACATTTTTTATCTTCACTTAAAGGTTTGTATTCTCCTTTGCCACAGGAAAAACACTTAACCATTTCGCCATTGTGCAATTTTTTAAATATATCTCCAAGATTAGTACCCATGCAATTCTCCTTTCGGCAAATAACTATAGTTTTCTTTAACATGCTCAACTATCTCTGCTATATTTTCTTTTGTAATTTCCCCTTTTATGAACATTGTCTCCATCAGGTAACAATTAATTTCGTCTTCTTGAGTCATCTTCCAACCATATCGTTCATGACAAACCTCATGAATTATCGTACCCGCGACTTCCTCAGTGTTATTGTGGTTAATTGAATATACTTCTATATTTTTTCCTCTTATTAAACCACAGATATCTCTCGGGATATTAGTATCATAATTCATTGTAATATTGTATCCATTTTCTTCAATAAAATCTGCAAACTCGTTGCCTATTGCAGACCTTCTCATAACATTCTCTATATCTTCAAACTCATACACAATTTCAACTGCATCATCATACACATTTATAATTCTATTGGACATCTTGTAATTGATTATACCACTTTTAGCCGAATTGTCAACATTTTTCATACCAAGTCTTGTCCGCTCCATTTTAGTGGAAAGACCGCTTACTTTTGAGAATTCTGCATATTTACTTGTCAAGAGACTTATCTTTGTTTTTGCCTCGTTTATAAGCTCATTATCGCCAAAGGCTTTCGCGGTTTTTAAAAGGTCTCTTTCGTTTTTGATAGCAGTTTCAAGTTTTCTCTGCATCTGTGTAGCTTCGTAGCCTGTATATTTCTTGCCCTCAAACTCAAAAACCTTGTCGTCATTGGCTTTAAATTCCTCAAGCTGTGCTTTGCTGTATGCAGGGCTTGAAATTCCAAGCAGTATGGAAAATTTGAAATGCAGACAGCCAAAGTCTTCAAGCAAATCTTCAACATCAGAGAAAGACGGATAAGAAACACCGTTTATTGTTCTTGCTTTGCCTATCGCATACTGTTTTCCGCCCATATCGGCATGTGATGGTCTTGGATTGCTGTGATATGATATTTCATAGCCGTCAGCTCCGAATTCTTCTCCTATGCGGTCAGCTGTGTTCTGATTACATTCTTTAACACCCCAGAGAATATTCTGTCTTACTGCAGTATCAAGCCTTCTTGTATAGCCTGTAGCATAATCAACGGTCTTTATTCCGCTGTTTGCCATTGCTTTTATAACCTCACGCATTGCAGAGCTGTAGCTTTCTCCGCCAGAACACATTGTTATACAAGTAAAATATGCCAACCATGATGGTTGGCATATTTTAGTGATATTCTCGCATTTGCTCGAACGATATTTTTGTT